>CAZLWT010000179.1:0-3495 GCA_964563325.1 uncultured Rhodoluna sp.
CTGGAAACATGCGAACCGATATAACCGATTCCCCCGGTAACTAGAATGCTCATGTTCTAATCATAAACCACGAGCATTTTTGGCGAGTTCGGCTTCGCAAAGCCTAAATGAGTGGTTTAGGGTTTGGCAAAAAACGCCGCAGGCAGCAAATCTCAACTTGACTTTAGGTGAATAACAACGGTGTAATTACACCAACGCAACTCTCGGCTCTTGAATGCCATTCAGTGTTGTCAAGTAAGGAAAAGGCGAAATGGAAAATCTAAATCGAGTCCCAGACAACTGGTTCGTCGATCCGATTAAACTCGGTGTCGCGGGGGCTTACTCTGACCCAGAAACTGATCCACTAGCTTGGCAGGCTGACGCACTTTGTGCCCAGACCGACCCTGAAGCTTTTTTCCCTGAAAAGGGCGGCTCGACCCGCGACGCCAAGCGCATCTGCTCTGGTTGCGATGCCAAGGCGGCCTGCCTCGACTATGCACTGGCCAATGACGAGCGATTCGGCATCTGGGGTGGGCTTTCAGAGCGCGAGCGTCGCAAACTCAAGAAGCAAGCCTAAAACTCTTAGCTCACCATGACTCTGCGCGTCATCGCTGTTGTAGTCAGCCACGACAAACCCGATTTTCTAGCCCAAACTCTGCACGCCATAAGCGAGCAAACTCGTAAACCAGAGTTGATTGTGGTTGTCGATAGTTCCAAGATTTTCGCCCCGATTGAGGCGGTTGCCGAGGGTGCCTCGGTTGACAAACTAATCCGAATCAGCGACTCGAGCCCAAAGGCCACCTCAACAAATTCGGCGCTATTGGTGGCCAGCGAGGCCCTGTTGGGCGCTGAACCCGATTTGCAATCCGACTGGTTTTGGATCTTGCAGGCCGACACCGCCCCCGAGCCAACCGCCCTCGAGCTGTTATTGCAAACCATTGAACGCTCGCCCTCGGTGACCATCGCGGCGCCAAAACTAGTCGAGTGGCAAAATCCGAGACAGATTATTCGACTCGGCATGACGCTGAGCCCAACCGGTCAACTCGTTGACATTGCGGCCAACCAACTCGATCAGTCGCAGCACGATGAGGTTGAAGACGTTTTGGCGGTGGGATTCAGCGGAACCCTTCTTAGGGTTGACACCTTTCAAGAGCTCGGCGGCTTCGATGATTCGGCTCCCGGTTTGGCAGTTGATTACGATTTCTCGATTCGCGCCAGATTGGGTGGTCACCGCGTTGTGGTGGTGCCAAGCGCGAAGGTGCGGCAGGCTCAGCCATCGGCTCACCGCTTAGACGAAGTGAATCAGCTGGACCAGCCCAGTGCGCTAGCCACCCGAAAAGCCGAAATCCATCTGAGATTAGTTTTTTTGCCAACTTTTGTTGCCCTGGCCTACTGGCTGCTTCTGCCACTTAGCGGCGTTGCAATCTCGATCTTTCGCCTCGCCCAAAAGCAGCCCAACCGCATTGGGGCTGAACTAGGCGCCGCAGCCTGGGGTTTTCTCACCATCGGCCGGCGCTGGGCAAGTCGCAGGCTGACGTCGGCTAGGCAGCGTCGCGGTTTTGCCAAGCTAAGCCGCTTGCGATCCAGTTGGTCTCAACTGCGCGCCGAAGCCAGGCGCAGCGCCCCGACCAGGCCAGCCGAGGCCGCTGCCGCCGAGCCAAGTTTCGAGGCCAAAAGTTTTAGTGCGGCCGGTGGAATCTGGCTGGTTGCCGCATTACTGGCGCTGAGTTTTGCTCTGTGGCCAAAACTGCCAGCGGTTAGCGGCGGGTCACTCATCCCGCTTTCCGATGACTGGTTTCAACTATTTGGCAGGGCCGGGGCTGCGTATCAGGCGCTTGGCAACGGGTTCATCGCCCCAAGCGACCCGCAGGTCTGGTTGCTAAGCGCGATTGGCGCAATCACCTTTTGGCAGCCGAGCCTCGCAGTCGCGGCGTTACTGTTCTGCTCGAAGGCCCTAGCCTTTGTCGGCTTTTGGCACCTCGCCTCGCGGGTCACAAATCGCGCGGCAATCAAAAACATCACCGCCGCCTGCTTCGCGCTTTTCCCGCTCTTCCTAACCGTGCAACTGCAGGGTCGATTCAGCGCCGTGGTGCTGGTTGTTGCCGCCCCGTGGCTCTGTCTGACGGTGGCTCGACTTGCCGGTCTTGGGTTGAACTCGGTGCCTCCCAGCGCCCAAAAGAGTTGGTCGCTGGTTGGTTTATCGGGGCTCTTGCTTGCCGCGGTTGGTGCTGCGGCCCCGAACACCATCCCGGTTTTGCTGGTTTCTTTGCTACTGGTTGCCGCCCTGCGTTTTCGTCGCGCCGGCTACCTGATCTGGGTGGGGCTGCCGCTGGCCACCCTGTTCACCCCGCTGGTCGCGCATTTCCTGGCTCGCCAGCCGCTTGGCTTGCTGCTCGATCCGGGAGTTGCGATGTCGCAACCGAGTTTTAGCGCCATTTTTAGCCCCCAACCATGGATGCTTGTTGCACCGGCACTGGTTGTTTCGACCCTGGTTGCCTTGCTCGGCCTGCTGCTGCGCCGCTGGGGGGTTGCCCTTTGGGTTTGGTTGCTGGTTTTGCTTGCGGTCGCTTTTGCCTGGTTCAACTCCAAGCTGGTTTTTGAATCGGATTTCGGAGGGCAGGGTTCAGCCTTTGCGCTGCTAATGTTGGCGACGCTCGGGTTATTCGTTTTGGTGGCCCTCACGCTCGACCAGTGGGCCGAGGTTGGCCGACTGTCCTGGCTCAGGGTCATCGCATCCCTGTCGCTTATCGGCTTGATAGCTGTGCCCGGGGCGGTTTTGGCGGCAGTCGAAAAGTCGGATTTGAGTTGGACTGATGGGCGAGTGGTTCCATCCATCGTCGCTGCCGAAGCCAAGCAGGGCAGCCAGCTGCGACTTTTGACCATTCGACCGGCTGGTTTTAGCGATTCGACCCCAACTTTTTCTGCCAAGTTGATCAGTGGCGATGGTTTGCACCTTGAAGACAGCTCGGTGGCCTATGCCTTCGCTGGTTCGGACACGGCAAAGAGCGGCCTGGCTAAGCAAACCGGCCAAGTGGTTGCCAATCTGGTTTCTGGCAATGGAATCGATCTGCGAGCGGCCCTGAAAAACGCGCTGGTCGGCTACGTTTTGCTGCCGCCCGACACCTCAACCGCCGCCCAAGAGTTGGGTGTTTCTTTGGACGCGACCGCCGAACTCGAATCGGTTGGCAGCACCGACTTTGGGCAGCTTTGGCGGGTTCGAGACCCAGCCACCTCGGCCACCGTGAAAGATAAAACCCCTGGCATTGCGGCCGCGAGCGGCTTCTGGTCAATCACCAAGATCACGCAGTTGGCGGTTCTGCTTGGCTTCACACTTTTGGCGCTGCCCAGTGGCAGAAGGCGCCGTTCGGCGGCCGAAAGCGATATTTTCGGGCTCGGCAACGATGATTCCGGCACCGATGATTCCGGAAGCGATGATTCGGGCTCGATGGATTCGAGTTCGATGGATTCGGGTTCGCGCGAGGTGGGCAAATGATTAGGCGCGTTCTTGCGTTACTT
>CAZLWT010000180.1:0-3494 GCA_964563325.1 uncultured Rhodoluna sp.
GCCCCCTGTACCGAAGAGATTAATGCATTTTCACAAAACAGGTTCAGTTTTCCCTGAGACTGATCTTGTCGCAACTCATCCAGCATACTACTGAGCACTGGGGTGGTGAGCAGCTGGAACCAATGTGGCACTGGTGCCGTAGGTTTGAATAACCTTGATGGAGCAATTGCGAACGCCATGGCCGAGGGAGCCCTCCCGGTAATCCAGCTATGTAAGTCGTCAAGCGGTTGATCTAATTGTTGGGTTTGAGCGGGTGCGGTTTGCTTAAGCCCTTGGAACCCCTCAGTGAAGCCCTTCTCAGATAAGAAGCTGGCCAGCCTGTGGAGAACTTTAATTGAAGCCTGAATTGTCGAACCTGCAGCTGCGGGAAGGCCGGACGAGTAACATAGAGCATCTTCGGGTGACAAACCTGGTTGAGCTGGATCAAGGAGATAATTTGTGAAGTCCCAGACGTGAGCATCTCTGTTGGCTACCTCCAGATTAGCCGCTTGTGTAAATAGTTGCTCCACAATTTCCCTGACGAATCGCTCCTGAACGCCACGGCTAGCGGAAATTGAGCTAATAATATGTTTCCAAAGGGAGGAATCGATGGTGCTCTGTTGAGTGCGAGGAGAGCCGAGCGTTTCTGTCGTATTGGTCAGAGACTCCGGACGCTTGTCCCATACAGAAGGGTCAACCAAAATCAGTACGTAAGGGCAACTGTTACGGATAGTCACTGCATAATCCCATTGGCAGGCCGTAGCGAGTGCAGCTTGGGGAGTCGCGTTTGTCTGAGATCGACCGTCCACAAGCAGAACTGCAACCTTATAGGAAGTTCCACTTACCACAATGGTCCAAGGTGTTTGGCCATTGTTGGTAAGGTAGTTGAAGACTTCCTTTAGAGTTTGTAACTGTGGTCCAACAAGGATGGGGCGAACCGGGTTAGTGTCGCTTTGCTTAATAACGGAGGCAAAGTGATACTCAACGTAATCGGCTAGACTATCTGCAAGTTGTGTCATGGGCTTAACCTTTCAAAATGGAGGGACAAGGATGCGGCCGCCGGCCGCATCAGGACTATCAACTACCAAACCAAGTTTTTCTAGAGCATCGCCAGTCTTGCCCTCAACCAGTTCTCCTGCTGGTGTGTGAATGCCATAGTCGGCAAGGTGCTGACGAAAGTCATCCAGACTGGCGGGCGCGCCATTGAGTGAGGCACAGCAAGCGTGGACAAGAGTGATAAGCATGGATGGCCCAAATTGAACTTCCAACGAACGGCTTCCCAATTGAGCGAAGAGATAAGACTGGTCATAGCTTTTAAGAGCTGGGTCTTTTGCTTCAATTTGGCCCAAGCCATGCCTCGCGAAGTAGTATATATTTTTGGTTAGGTTACTCTTTTGAGCGCCTTGCCTAAGATTAGCGTTATCATCAAAGAGCTTACTCAGATTGGATTGCAACCAGACTGATGCGTCCGCAGGGTCAATGGCGGTACGGTTCTGAGATATGTGACCAAGGAAAGTCTGGAACTGATCAATCGGGCCCTTAGTTGATGAAGAAGAAAATCCAATAATTTCTCCATTCCAGGGAGCGCCAACATCTTCTAGTTGACAGAGTAACATATTGAAACCAAGACGCGCATAACCGTAATGTTCCAACAGTCGCTCCAGTAGGACTGTTGCAGGAAGTCCAATTTCGAGAAGCGGGCTTCGTTCTCGATGGCACTCCCAAAGTTGATGCTCTAATTGTGATAGCGTGGGTACCGGCTTGCCTGCCGCAACATCCAGAACAATTTGCCAGGCAGCCCAATTAAGTTGGCAAACCCAAAGCACATGCATGCCCATACCAACTCGTAATATTGTCTCTACAAGAACCGTCCATTGGCGACGGGTCAATTGAGGTTTGAGCGAGATAATGGCCTTCAGGTCTGCGCAAAAGCGCTCCGCTGGTGTATAGAATGTATTGTTTCTGGGCCGCTGAAATGCCCGTGTGTCCTTCTCGCCAAGCTGGATTGAAGGAGTTGGTGTAGGGTTTATTTGCGCTTGGCCGATAGCGTCCGTCACTGCATCTTCAAGAAATCTGGCGAATAAATCGTCGCCCGGTCCCACCTTCAGAGCTTCCGCAAATGCTTGCGCGAGTAAGCTTCCTTCAGTTGGACCCAAGCCGGCCCCCAGAGTTTCGTATAGTAGATTAGAAGGCTCCCATCGGTTTTTCTGGCGGATGCCCAGCACACATGCGATCCGCGCAATCGCTGGTACAATCGGCATGAGTTGTGGCGGCTTATTTTTTTGCCCAGGTTTTTCAGGGCTACGAATACCGCCCTTACCAAGCACAAGATTCTCCCACAAAAGCGGGGAGGCAATCGACGCGGGAACCTTATTTGCCACAACCGCGATGTTTCTGAGATCAACCCCCGTATCCAACATGCCAAGTACAAGCTTGCGGTATGCAGCCCCAAGGAGAACCTCACCAGTTGTATGGTGTGGCACTGTAGTGGAAAAAAAAGAGCCCACATATACACTGTGGCGCTTCTTGGACGGACTTTGTTGAAATTCGCTTAGAGTCATGATTAGGCAGAGGTATGTTCCATGATCACGGGGGGACCAGATTTATCCTGCAAAATTATTGACACGCTACTTTGCAGTACGATCTTAGCTCTACCGTCAACAAACTCTTCAAGGTCCTCGAGAAGGAAGCCGGCATGCTTTTGTCGAACACGATCGAGCGCAGCGCGAACACTCGCTGGCAAACTGCCGCCGGCACAGCCCTCGCTTTGCAACCGCAATGCCATGTAGAAATCGAATGTAAGCGGCATGCGGGAGTCATGGTTTCCTACTTCAATCGATGGCATATCATGGCCAGGTGTTGAGTTGGTGGAAACTGGCGCAGGAAAAGTCCTGACTCTAGGCCGGGCACTTTCAAGACTTACGGCAGAGCGGAGCTCTGTCTGAGGTTGACCATAAGTCTCCATGAGATTAAACTTAAATCCATCCTCACCAAGTAGTAATATTAGGTTTTCCCTAATTGTGTGTAGTTTTGTAATGTCTCTAATGGAGTTTTCATAATCCGCTAGAACATCTCCAAGAGCGGTAGCACCTGTCCTGATACCAATCGATCTCTTAGCAACGATGGCCCCTATCTGGCGGAAGGTGCAAACTGCACGAAGAGCGTGCGTGTAATCACGGGCCATTACATCCCACTCTTGCTCAGATGCACTCAGCAGTTCGAGAAGCAATGATTCAATCGGCGCGAGGTTTTGTGGGGGGATCATGGATTTTCCCTGACTCACCGACTGGCAAAATTCGTCCTCGATTTTACGAAGAACTTTTAAATTTGATGCGCCGAAGACACCTGGATCCAATCTAGCATAGTCTCTAGCTAGAATTTCACGTATCGGCTTATTTGAAGCTTCAACCTCTTGCTCTAGCGCATGTGTGAGTTTATCTGAAAGTTGATGCTTTTCCACATCAATGCGATTTTGGCCGCGTAGGCTTTTGGCAAGCTTTTCGAGGAGCGTCCCT
>CAZLWT010000181.1:0-3491 GCA_964563325.1 uncultured Rhodoluna sp.
AGGAAGCTCTACTGGTGTACTTCTTGCCAGAAGTGAAGACGTTGCTTTCACAATTTGGCAACTTCAGAGGGGCATTAATCGTCAGAGCGGATGACGGGAATCGAACCCGCACCATCAGTTTGGAAGACTGAGGCTCTACCATTGAGCTACATCCGCGAACTGCAAAAGTCTTTTTACAAACTTGAGCAACAAGTCCATTCTATGGGATAGAGTGGAGGAAGTTGTTCTGGTTGAGGAAAACTGAAATAGAAAATCAACCGGGGTGTAGCGTAGTGGCTAGCGCGCCTGCTTTGGGAGCAGGATATCGCAGGTTCGAGTCCTGTCACCCCGACCAGTGTTTGTGAAGAAGCAATAGTTCGGCTCGCATTCTGGCGAGCCCCTTTCAGGAGATAACCCCTTGAAGACAACCGTCGAAAGAATCAAACCAACTCGCGCGAAACTCGTAATTGAGGTGACTCCTGAGGAGTTCAAGCCGAGCTTGGATCACGCCTACGAGCACATTGCCGAGACGGTGAACATTCCTGGCTTCCGCAAGGGAAAGATTCCTGCTCCGATTTTGGATCAGCGTGTCGGTCGCCCAGCAATCTTGGCGCACGCCATCAACGATGGGCTTGACACCCTTTACCGTCAGGCCGTTGAAGAAAACAAACTTCGCCCAATCGGCTCACCTGCCGCTGACGTAAAGCAGACACCAGACGAGAAGACCTTCCTTGGAAACCTCATCGTCGAGATTGAGGTCGAGGTTCGCCCCGAGCTCAAACTGGCTGAGTACAAGGGCCTAAAAGTCACCGTCGACGAAGTCAAGGTTGCCGGCATGGACATAGAAGCCGAGCTAGACAAACTTCGTGCGCGCTTTGGCACCCTAAAGACCGTTGACCGCCCAGCCAAGACCGGTGACTTCACCCAGATTGACCTGGTTGCATCCATCGATTCAAAGACCATTGACAGCGCCGAGAACATTTCTTATGAAATCGGCTCTGGCAACCTGCTTGACGGCATCGACGAGGCGCTAGACACGCTAACCGCTGGTGAATCAACCACTTTCAAGTCAAAGTTGGTTGGTGGCGAGCGTGCCGGTCAAGACGCCGAAATCGCAGTGACGCTTACCGCGGTTAAAGAACGTGAACTTCCAGAAGCCGATGACGCTTTTGCTCAGTTGGCATCAGAGTTTGACACCATTGCCGAGCTCAAAGCCGGAATCGAAAAAGAATTGGCTCGCGCCAAGAACTACGAGCAGGGCATTCAGGCTCGCGACAAGGTTTCTGAGATGCTTCTTGACCTAGTCAAGGTTCCAATCTCGGATGAACTAGTTGAAACCGATGTTCAGCGTCACCTTGAAGGCGAAGGTCGTGAAAACGACGACGCCCACCGCGCCGAAGTCACCGAGCAGAGCCAGAAGTCTTTCCAGGCCCAAATGTTGCTTGACGCAATTGCCGAGGCTGAGAACGTTCAGGTTAGCGAGCAGGAACTTTTGCAGTACCTGGTTGCCAGTGCTCAGCAGTACCAGATGGAGCCAAACGAGTTCATCAAGCTCATCGACCAAAATGGCCAGGTTCCTTCATTCGTAGCCGAGGTTGCCCGTCGCAAGGCGCTAACCGTGGTGCTTGAGGCAGCAACCGTTGTTGACTCAAAAGGCAAGGCAGTTGACCTGAGCGAGTTCAGCAAGACCGACGCTGAAGCCGCCGGTGTTGAAGACCACAGCGGTCACGACCACGCCTAAAAAGTCTTAACGAAAAACCCGAGCTTCGGCTCGGGTTTTTTGCTTAACTTGGTGATCGGCGAAGGTTGGTGACACTCGCGCTTAGCCGATGGCGAACACGCCAAGGTTTTGGGGAACTTCAGCGTTAACCTTGTGTAGCAACGTCCACAGATTTAGGAGTTCACATAATGGCTGAACGCACAGGAATGCCCAGCAGTACGTTTGATCGCTTGCTCAAAGACCGAATCATTTGGTTGGGCGATGAGGTGCGTGACGACAACGCCAACGAGATTTGCGCCAAGATTTTGCTTTTGGCCGCCGAAGATTCCAGCAAGGACATCTTCTTGTACATCAACTCACCGGGTGGCTCAATCACCGCTGGAATGGCCATTTACGACACCATGCAGTACGTTCCAAACGACATCGTGACCGTTGGAATTGGAATGTGTGCCTCGATGGGTCAGTTCTTGCTTTCTTCTGGCACCAAGGGCAAGCGCTACGCGACCCCAAACACCCGGGTTTTGCTTCACCAGCCACACGGTGGATTCGGTGGAACAGCCAGCGATATTCAGACTCAGGCCGCCCTCATTCTTTCGATGAAGCGTCAACTAGCCTCGATCACAGCAGAGCAAACCGGTAAAACCGTTGAAGAAATCATGAAAGACGGCGACCGCGACCGCTGGTTCAGCGCTCAGGAAGCCTTGGAATACGGCTTCATCGACCAAATTCAGAAGTATGCCGCCGTTTCAACCGGCGTCGGAAGCAAGTAGGAGTTAGAGATGACCAACAACAACTATTCGGGCATTCAGTCTCCGCAGGCCAGATACATTCTTCCAACCTTTGAGGAACGAACCTCATACGGGTTCAAGCGTCAAGACCCTTACAACAAGCTTTTTGAAGACCGCATCATCTTTTTGGGTGTTCAGGTTGACGATGCCTCGGCAGACGATGTCATGGCTCAGCTCTTGGTGCTTGAAAGCCAAGATCCAGACCGCGATATCACGATGTACATCAACTCTCCTGGTGGATCTTTCACCGCGATGACCGCGATTTACGACACGATGCAGTACATTCGCCCGCAGATTCAAACGGTTTGTCTTGGCCAGGCAGCCTCGGCCGCCGCAGTGCTACTGGCAGCTGGAGCACATGGAAAGCGTCTTGCGCTTCCAAACGCGCGAATCTTGATTCACCAGCCATCCTCGGGTGATGCTGGTCGCGGTCAGGCTTCGGACATCGAGATTCAGGCAAATGAGATCATGCGTCTTCGCACCTGGCTTGAAACCACGCTTTCCAAACACAGCAACAAGACTCAGGCCGAGGTGAACAGTGACATCGATCGTGACAAGATCCTCACCGCGCCAGAGGCTTTGGAATACGGTCTGATTGACCAGGTTCTAACCTCAAGAAAGAACATTCAGGTCTAAATAATTAGTCAAGGCGGGTGGGCGTTGCTCGCCCGCTTTGTCGTTACCGCTCGGTAGGGTTGAACCATGTCAAAGCTCGGAGAATCTAGCGACCTGCTCAAGTGTTCCTTTTGCGGCAAGAGTCAAAAGCAGGTTCGAAAACTAATCGCTGGTCCAGGTGTTTACATCTGTGACGAATGCATCGAACTTTGCAACGAAATCATTGAAGAAGAGCTTGGCGACACCGAAAAGGTGGTCGAGGATTTTGACCTTCCAAAGCCAAAAGAGATTTACGGATTCCTAGAGGAATACGTGATTGGTCAAGATCAAGCCAAAAAAGCTCTTTCGGTGGCCGTTTACAACCACTACAAGCGCATTCGTTCTCGAGG
>CAZLWT010000182.1:0-3472 GCA_964563325.1 uncultured Rhodoluna sp.
CGAGATTTCTGAATGTGACTGGAGTTCAGACGTGTGCTCTTCCGATCTAGTCTGGTCGCGCGATCATCGCCGGTGCGGTGGTCTCGGTTAGCCCATAACCCTCTAGAACTATTAGCCCGATGGCCCTGAAGAAATGCCCGAGTCTACGTCCAAGCGGAGCGCCACCGGAAACGGCGAATTTAACGCGACCACCCATTGCGGCTCTGAGTTTGCGGTAAACCAAAAGGTCAAAGACCCTAAAACGAATGCTGAGCAAAAGTCCCGGGCCCTTGGGGCTATCCATCGACTCGGAGTAGGCAATCGCGGTGGCAGCGGCCTTGCGGAAGATGTCACCCTTGCCAGATGCCTCGGCCTTTTGTTCCGCCGAGTTGTAAACCTTTTCAAAGACTCTTGGAACAGCAAGCAAGAAGGTTGGCTTGAAGCTCATCATTGCGGGGCCAATGTTGCGCGCGTCTGGTTGGTGCCCGACGGTCACGCCGCCGTGAACACACAGGACCTCGATGAACCTGGCGAATACGTGAGCCAGGGGCAAGAAAAGCAGGGTGGTTGCGCCCTCGCTAACTACCGTTGGCAACTCTAAAACAGCGTTTCGAGACAGATCGACGAAACCACGGTGCAGCAGTTCACAGCCCTTTGGCTTCCCGGTGGTGCCCGAGGTGTAAATGATGGTTGCCAAGTCATCCAGGGTGGCCGATTGCCGCCTCACCTCGAGCAGGTCCTCACCGATCTCAGCACCAAGGGTCTTCAGATGAGCCAGATCTAGGGTGTCAAGCTGCCAAACCTGCTCGACCAGGGGTAGCGACTGCCGAACCTCGTCGAACTTGGAACGCATCGCGGCGTTCTCAACGATGAGAGCGACCGAGTCTGAGTTTCCTAGAATCCATTCGATTTGAGCGGGGGCCGAAGACTCGTAGACCGGCACCGAAACGGCGCCCGCGAACCAGAGAGCAAAATCGACCAAGGTCCACTCGAGTCTGGTTCGACTCATTATTCCAACCGCTTGACCCGGTTGGATTCCGCAGGCAATGAAGCCTTTCGCGAGGGCTTTTACCTCTTCAAGAAATTCGGCAGCGGTGACCGGCGTCCAAACATTCGGCGTGCTTTCGACTTGGAAAAGCACGATATCTGGGGTTTTTGCTGCTCGCTCGACCAACAGGTCAGTTATGTTCGAGTGCAACGATGTTTCAATGAGTAACGGAACATCGTATGACTTCATAATCCGAGCCTTTCTTTGGCAATTTGTGTAACTCTATTGCCTCTACAACAAACCTAGAGGCGATTTGCCCGAACCGAAACCCAATCGATATTTGGTCAGCGAGTTTCGACTACTAAACTTCTCAAGGCACTATTAAGTATTTTCCGAATCAAAACGAGGTTCCCATGTTCACAGTCGGCATCGACATCGGTGGTACCAAAATTGCTAGCGCCCTGGTTGACCAACATGGAAAGCTCCTTCGAGAAAAACGAGTGCCTACCCCGGCTAATGACAGCGCGGCTCTAACCCAAACCGTGGTTGACCTGATTCGCGAAATGTCCGAGGGTCACAAGGTCATTGGCGCCGGAGTTGCCGCCGCCGGTTTTATCGATGCCGAACAGGCAAACATTGTTTACGCACCTAACCTCAGCTGGCGGAATGAGCCACTCAAGGCCAGACTCGAGTCTCAATTGGACATTCCGGTTGTCATTGAAAATGATGCCAACGCGGCTGGTTGGGCTGAATACCGTTTTGGCGTTGGTCAGGGAACCAAGCACATGGTGATGCTAACCATCGGAACCGGAGTCGGCGGGGCCGTAATCGCCGATTCGCGCTTGCTGCGTGGTGGCTTTGGCATCGCGGCAGAGTTGGGTCACATGAGGGTCGTACCAGGCGGTCGGCTTTGCGGATGTGGTCAAAACGGGTGCCTGGAATCTTACGGTTCGGGAACCGCCCTGCTGAAATCGGCAAAGGAACTGGCAAACTCAAGCTTGCCTCTGGGTTCGCGGTTGCGCGAACTTCAAGAAGCCTCCGGCGAACTAACCGGAAACGAGGTTTACACGGCTATTTTGGAGCGTGACCCGGGTGCCTTGGGATTGCTTAGTGATTTGGGTGCCTGGATTGGTCAGGCAATTGCCAGTCTCACCGCGATCCTCGATCCCGAGATGGTGGTTATCGGTGGTGGCGTTTCGGCCTCTGGAGATTTGCTACTAAACCCCATTCGAGAGGCCTTTCTGAGCCATCTGCCGGCAAGAGGGTTCAGGCCAGAGCTAGAGATCAAAGCCGCCGGATTCCTAAACGACGCCGGCCTCGTTGGGGTTGCCGACCTGGCTCGGAAGGCCCTTTCCTAATCGAATCGGGGCTCACGGGTTGCAACGGATAAACTAGGGATAGTCGGATTGTGAATTTTTTACTGAAAGGATGCGAATCTTGGCATACTTTCTGCTGAAAACATTTGTCCTCGGGCCTCTGCTTCGAGTGCTTTTTCGACCCTGGGTTCGGGGCATGGATAACATCCCTGCCACTGGGGCGGCAATCCTAGCTTCCAACCACCTATCATTTTCGGATTCAATATTTTTGCCGTTGCAGGCTAGACGTCCGGTGGTATTTCTTGCCAAGAGCGATTACTTCACCGGTAAAGGTGTCAAGGGCGCACTTGTTCGTTGGTTTTTCAAATCGACCGGGCAGTTGCCGATTGATCGCTCCGGAGGCAAAGCATCCGAGGCTTCGCTCAACACCGGTCTCAGAGTTTTAGAGCAGGGCCAGCTGCTCGGCATCTATCCAGAGGGCACTAGAAGCCCGGACGGCAGACTGTATCGCGGTCGCACCGGTATTGCCCGAATGGTGCTCGAAGCCAAGGTTCCGGTGATTCCCGTGGCCATGATTGACACCGAAAAGGTTCAGCCCATCGGTAAGCGCCTGCCAAGAATTCGTCGGGTTGGAATCGTGGTTGGCAAGCCACTTGATTTCAGTCGGTTCGACGGCATGGAAGGCGATCGAATCGTCTTACGAGCCGTGACAGATGAAATTATGTACGAGCTCATGAAGTTGAGCGGTCAAGAATACGTTGATGCCTACGCGTCAACAGTCAAAGCAAAACAGGCAAGACTGGCCCGCTAAGGGTCGGCGGAAAAGACAAGAATGAATGACAAAGTAGTTGCAGCCGACCCGGCCGTTTTGGCTGGACTGGATAACTATGTCAACCTGCCCGCGGCTCAGCAACCAACCTGGCTAGATCAGGATGAACTGCAACGCGTGCGTGCAGAACTCGCTGTGCTTCCACCATTGGTCTTTGCGGGCGAGGTAGACACCCTGCGCAAACGCTTGGCCGAAGCCGCCGCTGGGCGGGCATTCTTGCTGCAGGGTGGCGACTGTGCCGAAACCTTTGCCGATGCCACCGCAGACAAGATTCGCAATCGAGTAAAGACACTGCTGCAGATGGCAGTTGTTTTGATGTACGGCGCTTCGATGCCGGTCATCAAAATGGGAAGAATGGCC
>CAZLWT010000183.1:0-3470 GCA_964563325.1 uncultured Rhodoluna sp.
AAGTTCGAGCCGAGAAAGCAGGTTTCTTATGATCATGCCCACTTCAGACCCTGCCGTGCCTCTGTAAAGGTGCAGTTCATCGACGACTAACGTGAACACGTTTTCAGGAGACTGAGCCAGCCACGATTTGGTCGCGGCAAAGATCCCGTCCTCCAAGCTACGCATAAGCATGACATTCAACATTGAATAGTTCGTAATCAAAATGTCTGGCGGCGTAGCCTGCATATCCCAACGGCACATCATTTCGCCATCATCCGGATTGCCAAACTGGCTCAACAATTCTTCTAGGCGCTCCTCATCCAAGCCGGCGTCAAGCAAAGAAGCATGATCCTTATCCGCAGCAACCAACGCAGAAACAATTTCAGGCTGACGTCTAGACCCAGGCTTGCCAGAGCCCAGAGTGACTCCCGTGTAGCGCCCAAACCAAAGTGGCTGAAATCGGGGCAACTGGCGCATTTCTTTTATGGCCCGGCGAAGTCTAGTCATTTGGTCTTCCACCAAAGCATTGGTCGGGTACAAGACCATTGCACGCATGACTGCTGGGCGATTTTCACCAGCCCTCAATGGTGCAAACTCGGGTTGTGGGCCCCGCCACCAGTATTGAAGGGGTGACTTTGAACTGTCCCAAGTGGTCGACTCTTGAGCAAGTCTCACCAGTATTGGCAGCCAGAAGGCTTCGGTTTTACCCGATCCCGTGCCAGAAGTTATTACAGGGTTCCTACCTAGTTCAACTCCTTTTTTAAAATTTGCCGAAAGGGCCTGGGCATGATGCTTTCGCAGCTTTATTTCTCCGAGAGGCACGGATTCATCGTTCCAAGGCATTAGCGCACGAAGTGGACCTTGAATGAGCTCCGCATCCAAACCAAGCGCCAAACATAGGTCAGTAAACAGCACTGACTCTTCATAGGGCAATACTGGTTCTAAAAAGACGTCAGTAAACAACTGTGATTCTGCGTCTAAGAGCTCTCGACGCTCCTCCATGAGGCTTGGAATATCAAGCCAAAAAGTCGTATCTACGTGTCTAAGGTAGGCATCCTTGAGATCATCCAACAATTTGTGTGGGGTGAGCGACTTTGGCTGGGTGTGGTCAGGCATGTTTATTCCTAGTCCGCCAAAAGTCTGGCTATATTTTCCGCCACCGCTAGAGGCACGTTTTTGTACTGAGTTACCTTCACGCTTCTTTTTCCAACCGATATCACGACATCAATCGGAGGAGTTCCGGAGGCTAAAAGCGCCACCCTTCCGTACAAGCCGGGAAGGCGTGCCCCCAGGGGAACGAAAAGGGAGTTGTGTATTTTTGAGTATTTAATAAGTGGAACCCCTGCCGCATTTGCAGCTAGGTACTTTACAGTCGTAGCACTTGCTGAGACGCCAGTTCCCGCGACGATATCATCTTGTGATACGAAAAAGTATCGAGCCCCATACTTGCCTCCAAGGCGAACCGCCCCTTCAGACAAGAATTCCGTTGGTGTCCATTTACCGGTTTTTAGATCAAATTTGTCGATGTTATCCAGGTTTGGAAGAGGAGTCCTGTCTAGCGCGTTTCGTACCCAACTGAACTCAGGAAGCGCCGCAGCTACTGACTCTGAGGATCCAACTTCAAACCCCGCACTAAAAAGTGAGTCCTCGAGCGTACCAGTTTCATTTTCGCCGCTAAACTCAATGCCAAATCTTGGAAGCGGGGCTTCCTCGATGGACAGCACGAGGTGTGAAAGGTCGAGAACGTCGCGGCGCTGCCAAGAACCAAGAAGTGCATTTTCTGCGAGACCTTGACGCAATGTCACCTGCTTGACGACGAGCGCCCAGAGCAATGGTTGACCTGATGGGTTTCGCACGATCTCCACATGTCCCATTTGGTCAAGAAGTTCGAGCAATTGCGTACCTGTCATCTGCGAACCTCCTAGGGTTTCTAGGGCGTTTATTATTTGACTAGCTGGGCCCGTCACAACGTGAAGTATGAGACTCATGACTTCTTCGAAATCGACGCTGTTTGGCACTTCTTTCATCACGGGAGCGACATTATTTCGGACACGAGCCGCGGATAACTTTTCGTAGTTTTCCTTTTTCTTGGCTCTGTATGCATCGCAAAACTCAGGCTTGGTGTCACCGCAGGTGCGGCAAACACCAATTACATACTTTGCACCGCCTTGACACATTGGAAGTTCGCGCGTGTGCTTTCCCGTATAGATGCACGAGTCTGATCCGACCTCTGGAACGACGATTACCTTACTTGACTGAACTGCAACATCAATTTCCGGTTCAAGGTCCCAGTCTGCGAAAGAATTCGCGAAGCTAGCCTTCTCTTCATTTTGTTCGTAGGTGTAATTCGAATATGCGCCACGGATAATGTTTGCGTCATCATCCTCAACGCCCACGGCTTGAAATGCAGCCAAGGCTCCTTGGATTTCAAAACAGTGAGCTAACTTTGGTATAGATCGCGCGGCTAGCGGGTCCGGTTTTTCTCCAGATCGGAGATAAAAATCACGCTGAATCGTTGGCATCGCGCCTTCGAAGAAGACAACTTTGAAGTCGCCACTCTTATGTAAGACGGTTGCTAGATTGACAAAGATGGTCCCGTTTTCCGAGTTCCAAGAAGCAATCGGTATTTCCTTAAAGTCCTCCTCGCCCCAAACAATCTCGATGAGTTCCACTCGAACGCGAACTGATCCTTGGCTAACCGCGCGGAGTTCAGGCGCCCTAGTCGCAAGGAATTTTTTATTTGACATCGGCCCAGGAATTTTCAATCCACCTGTGAGTACCAATTGTGAACTTGCTAATGGCATTAGGGCTGAGAATACGCGCGTAGAAAAAGTGCTTTCAACAGACGAGATTAGCTGCACATTAGTATAGGCAACCCAGCCTGGCGGCACTCCAACGGTCGAGTCAGGCATTCGAACAAATCCAGGCCTAGCATTGCCTTGAAGAATCGTTTTAACTCCTTCAATCAACTGAGACTGATCACGAACTAGGATCATCATATCTTGGCCTAGTCCAGCTCTTTCAACCTCCAAAAACATCTGCAGATCCTCATCGAAACCAAGGACAACTACATCCTTCGGGATTCGCCGAGCCGGCCTAACCAGTGCAGGAGATTGCAGTTCAATGTCACCAACTAGGAGGCTTTCGATTGGGACTAACGAGGGATTTTGAAGAATCGCATAGGCTTTTGTAGCCTGCAGAAACGGTAGCTCCACATCAGGAGTCGATTTCGCCCTGAAGCTACTACCAAGCTCGGAGGTGATTCCACTTGCCCCAACAGCAAGGGTGTGGGTCAGTCGGGAAGAACCCATAAAACTCGAGACTTTGAGCGCCAACTTTAGTTTTCCAGGCAGTGAAAGAGCTCCAATCCCTGTTTTTCCACCCTGGCCATTCAGACCATGGACTGTGCCGTCCCAAGATTCAAGTTCTTGGCTTATGACTTCGGAAAGCCTTTCCCTCGCTGAACTCTTTTTCCAGAGAGCTTTTATTGA
>CAZLWT010000184.1:0-3469 GCA_964563325.1 uncultured Rhodoluna sp.
CACCCGTGTGCCCGTCGGCACCGGCAGCAAGCAAGATGACATCCGGCTGGTACTGCTCGATGATCTGAGCGGCCCCGTCGATGGCCCACTTGAAAGCCTCATCGCCATCGCCGTCAGCTACGTTGAAGTTATAGGCTTCGTCCTTTGGGTGATGCAGTGTGGCTCGCGAGCGCCTTAGGTTCTGCATTTCCTTATCCATCGGAAAAGCCGTTGCATTATGAATGCTTATCGTGGCGATTCCCGAACCCTTGAGCATGTGATAAACCCCGTCGCCAGCATGAATGTCCCAGTCCAAATAGAGCGGTTTTAGGCCGGCGCGCTTGAACTCATGCGCCGCCCAAACCATGTCGTTGAACACGCAAAAACCCGAGCCGCGATCAACCATGGCGTGATGCTTCGCACCCTGCGGGTTGAAGGCAACCTTGGTTTTGTCGGCCAGCATCAGCTCGACGGCGCGCATCGTGCCGCTAAACATGGCAAGGCCAGCCTCGGCAACGGCTGGTTTGCAACCGAACCATTGGCCACTGAAGCCGGCCAGGGTGTGATCGACATATTCAGCACGATGGATGCTCTTGAGCGCAGCAATGTCACCCTCGCGGGCACCAGGTTTCACGGGGTTGACTACCGTCACGCCCTCGCCGAGGCTCGCCTGCAACAGCTCAACGGCCAACTTGGCCCGAATCGGGTTGGTTGGTTGGGTGCCATCGCCGGCGCCTAGTTGCCAGTCAAGGTAGATCTCGTCATAGACAATCGCGAGTTTTTGGTTAATGGGCAGGCCTTTCATAAAGTGCTGTTAGTCGCCATTCGTCGAATTCTGAGAAGTGATCTCTCTCGCTGTCGAAGTCGTCGATGAGACATTCGCCTTGAATGGCTTCGAGGCTTTCGTCCTCGGTTGAGAAAGCTAGGTAAGAAACCCCGAGCACCTCGCGGTTTGGATCGACTGGTTCGATGAAGTTGAGCCGCGAGTTTTCATCCTCTTCGGCTCGCATCACCGCCCAAATCACAGCCAGCGCCCGTGAGTAGGCATAGCTGACCTTCGAGACCTTCGCCTTGAAGTTCGGGTAGTCAATCTCCTGGGCCTGCTCGCTAAGCCAGGCACCGAAGACGGCTTTTTCGATCACGAGGCGATACGGGTAGTCGGCGTTCGGGGTTCTGCTAATCACCTGGTTGGTGAGCTTGGCCAAATCCTTGAGCACCGCGTGCCTTCTGGCTCGCACCAGTAGCGTCGATTCCATGCCGTCTTCGGTGTTTTGCACGCTTGAGAGCAGTCCGTTAGTTATAAATGTCCACATGCGCCGGCCCCCTATGCCTGATCCTGGTCAGGCTTAGGGGTGCGAGGCTTACGCGGGTCGGGCTTTGATTCCCGGCCACGCTTGAGGCTTTCCTCGCCACGCTTGATGAACTCTTCCTTGCTCATCGAGGCAAACATCATCATTTCTGACTGCACGTCGAGGTTGCGCCTGCGGTTTCTTGGCGACACGTTGTGAAGTGACTGCTCCAGCTGTTCGAGCTCAACTCCGGCGTCAGCCATCACTCGGCGGGCCTCATCGTCTTGCCCAAGACGCATCAGTCGAATCGCCTCTTCTTTGGCATCCTCGGCGCGCAAGGCGGCAAGCTCAAGGGCAATGTCCTCGTCGCGAGCCGGTTCAACCCAGTCGGCTTCGTCCACAACCTTGAGTTCAAAGCGCTTAGCGCCCGAGTGCTCCTGCCCCGTTGTTAGGTCAAGGTAGCTCCAACGCAAGGTAAGTGCCCCATCGATGGATACCTGTTCAGCCGCCCCAAGTTCAACCTCAAAAACAAAGTTGCGCTCTTCCAGGCTGCCGAGGTCGCCCAAGACAACATCCGAGCCGCCATTCTGGTTTTTTAGAGCAACAACATACTGGCTGGTTCTTGAGCGCAGGTTAGAGAACTGCCCCTCGCCGGTGATGCTCAGCGTGAGGTTCGAGATGGTGCGGTTCAAGATACTGTCCACCTGCGCGTTTAGCCCCTGCACGGCCTCATCCAAAGTGATTGCGGCAAAGTGATCGCCACGGCCGGTGTTCGAAAGTGCCACTAGGGCACGCTCGTCATAGGCGTCGCCGATTCCGATGCTCGAAGTTTTCACATAGTGCTCGGTGGCTGCTGCTGCCAGCTGGCCAAGCTCTTCTGGGTCTGAAACCCCGTTGTTAGCGTGGCCGTCAGAGAGCAAGAAAACGGTTGACTCCATGCCCGTTGGGCCAGAAATCGCCTCTGCTAAACCGGCACGGTAGCCGGCCTCGAGGTTGGTGCTGCCACCGAGCGTGATGTTGGCAATGATCTTGCGAACATCGGGGATCACCAAATCGCCGATGCGACTCATGGGCAGGTCGACACAGACGGTGCCGTCAAAGGTGACCACCGAAAGGTAGTCGTTTGAGTCAAAGAGACCCAAAAAGTTGCTCACGGTGTTCTTGACGATGTCTAGTCGACCGCCGCCCATCGAACCGGAACGGTCGATGACGAAGACGATTCCCTGCGGTTTGCGGGGTGCGATTGCTAGGTTTTGCATGGCCTCTGGGGCCGTGACCTCGAGCATCACGCCAACCTTGGTTGGAGTGTTGATCTCGATATCTTGAAATTCAATCTTGGGTGTAATCACTGGGTTTTTCTCCTGATTTAGGGTGCGCGAAGTCGAGCCTCGCTGCTTTTAATGTTTTTGGTGTGTTTCTGAAAAGATGTTTCTTGAAAAGGCATGCTGCCAAGGTTGCCGGGCTCACCGGCCCACCCGTTATGCGGCCAACACCAACTCATGCTGAGCATTCAGTGTGGCTAGGTGCAAGAAACTGCCGTCGCCACGAAGCACAGCTTCGCTTGCGACGTATTTGTCGGCCTTGTTTCGCAGCCGACCATCATTTTCGGTTTTGGCAACGCCAAGCTTGGCTACTCGCTCGACAAAGTCGCGGGCCAACTGACCTGGGCAGGCCTTCGCCGGCATTTCCATGGCCTCCGGCAAGTAGGCGTCAAGGATGCTTTCGAGGCGCTCGGCCAAAGTATCCGGGTGATCGAATACCTCCATGGCAAGTGGCTTTCCGGCCACTGCGACCAGCACGCCACGTTGCCCATATAAAGGTATTGGTTTTGCCAGGTTCAACTCGGCCATGTCTTGCTCAACCTCGTTGGCCATTTCGACCAGCGATTCGGTTGGGCGGCTCTTTTTGATGTTCTCGGCATAGGCTCGAACCTCATTCCAGACAGCACCCTGATCAGCCATGGCTTGCACGGCGATGCCGGACTCGCTTTGATAGATGCCACGCATGGCACGGCGCACCCTCGCCGGGGCGCTCTTGTTGCCCAGGTGTTGGGTGGCAACGCCATTCCAACGCCCAGCCTCAACACAGACCACTGGAATCTCGGCCGAGCTTCTGGCATCCACCCAAACGGTGTGGGTCAGGGCACGGTGTTGCCAGCCACCCTCTAGCAAGGCTCCCTCGAACAACAAAACTGGCTGATC
>CAZLWT010000185.1:0-3463 GCA_964563325.1 uncultured Rhodoluna sp.
CAAGTCGACCTACAAGCTCGTGAAGGCCGATACCGGCAAGAAGATCACCGTTTCGGTGACCGCAACCAAGCCGGGTTTCACCGCTGCGACAAAGACCAGTGTGGCAACCGTCAAGGTTGCGCCCTGAAGGCTGCTAATTCACTCGTTTCGGCTCTCTCAGGATTAGGTAAAAAAAGGTTCTATTAGTAGGGTTTGAGAGAACTCTAGACTTGGCCGACTTGCGGCTGCGCGAGGGTTCTTGAGCAAAGGGCCCTAATGCCGTCATTGAAAAAGCTTTCCGCTCAACTCATCGGCTTCACGACGGTTGTCGTTTTGGCTGTCGGCTCAAACGTGGCGCCCGCACAAGCGGCAACCGAGACCACCGTAAACGGCGTGCAGTACAGCATTGTTAGCACCGGAATAGCAACTGCCTGGGGTTTTACCAGCGACCTGCCTTCATCGGTCACCGTCGAATCCTCGGTAAACATTGGCGGTTCGGCCTATTCGGTCACCAGCATCAGCGGCAATGGCTTCAACACTGCCTACGGCTTAACAAGCGTGACCATCCCGGCCTCTGTCACCTCTTTCCCGGATTGCTGCTCTTTCTATCAAACCGGCCTAACCTCGGTGACTTTCTTGGGTGCCGCGCCAACCGTGAGCGGTGGGCGAATCTTTGACTCCTATGTCAGCAGCGCACTTCGAGTTTATTACTACAAGCGTTTCGGGTCAGGCGTTGTCAGCGGCGGATTTGGTAGCACCTGGCAGGCCATAACCACCGTTGGCGTTGACGAGCCACAGACGCTAACCCCGACTCCAACTATTAATGGGCAGGCGGGCGTCGGCGTCAGCATGTTTGGATTTAGAGGCACCTGGGATTCGGGTGTATCGAAGACCTTTGCCTGGTATCGCGACGGAGTTGCAATCTCTGGGGCAACATCAGAGGGCTACACCCCGGTTGTGGCTGACATTGGTAAGGCGCTCACGTTCAAAGTGACAGGCACGAAAACCAACTTCGTGACTACTTCAAAGACGAGCGCTGCAACCGAATTAGTTGTGCCGGCTATGACTCTTGCACCAACCCCAACCATCACGGGATCCGCAAACCTAGACAAAACCTTGACCGCGGTCACTGGCAGCTGGGATGCCGATGTGGTCTTTACCTATCAGTGGAATCGTGCCGGATCGGCCATCTCGGGGGCTACTAGCTCAACCTACACTTTGGTCACCGCTGACCTCACGAAGACCATAACCGTAGACGTGACTGCAACCAAAACAGGTTACTCGACGACCACCAAGACCAGTGCCGCAACGGCAGCCGTTGGAAACGGCATCTTTGTCTTAACGCCAACCCCGACCATCACCGGAACCGTGACCGTTGGCAACACCTTGACCGCAGTTCCTGGAACTTGGGATTCTGGTACGACCTTCGCTTATGTCTGGAAGCGAGCCGGATCCAACATCACTGGCGCCACCGCCTCGACCTACGCGTTAGTCGCCGCCGATTACAACACGGCAATCACCGTAGCCGTCACCGGCAGCAAGACTAACTACACCGCTTCATCACAGACCAGCTCGGCCACCGCAGCGGTAGCCGCTGGCGCGCAAACTTTGTCGCCAACCCCCACGATTTCTGGCACCACCAGCTTTGGCCAAACCCTGACGGCTGCCCCAGGTACTTGGGATTCCGGCTCCACCCTTAGCTACCAGTGGAACCGCGCTGGTTCAGCGATCACCAGTGCAACGTCTGCCACCTATACGCTGGTCGCAGCCGATGTTGGCACCGCAATCACCGTCACCGTTTCCAGCACAAAAACGGGCTACACCACAACTTCAAAGACCAGTGCGGCCACCGCGTCGATTGCAACCATCGCGATGACCTTGACGCCAACCCCAACTATTACTGGCACCGCAACCGTCGGCCAGACATTGACGGCCGTTGCCGGCACTTGGGATGACGGTGTGACACTTACCTATTCCTGGCTGCGCGCCGGTGTTGCCATCTCGCTAGCCACCGCCTCAACCTATGTTTTGGCAGCAGCCGATATGGCAAACCAGATATCTGTCATTGTCACCGGCAGTAAGTCCGGCTACACGACTACCGACAAGACAAGTGCCAACACCAGCTCGGTCGCCGGTCAAACGATGACCTTGATCCCAACTCCAACAATCACCAGCGTTTCAAAGGTTGGCGTAACCAAGACCGCTTCGCCCGGCACTTGGGATGCGGATGTTACCCTCAGCTATCAGTGGAAGCGATCCGGCACCGCCATTTCGGGCGCAACCTCTAGCACCTACACCCCGGTTGCCGCCGATATTGGTTCAGGCCTGTCAGTCACAGTCACCGGCACCAAGGCGGGCTACACATCAGCTTCGAGGACAAGCTCGGCTTCAACCGCCGTGCTTTACGCAACCATAGTCGTGAACTACGTCACTTACGCGATGGATAGCGCAGGGTTGGCCTTTGTGCAGTACGGCAACGCAGGGGGGCCAGCAACCGTATCCATCGAGGCTTCGGTGACCATCGCAGGCGTCTCATATCCGGTGACGAGAATTCAGTTAAACGCCTTTTCAACTAAAGCTTTCCCAGATTCTGTGACGATTCCTGCTTCGGTGACGAGCATCGGCGGCTCTGCGTTCAACGGCACCTGTCCTTTGACCTCGGTGACCTTTGAAGGGGCTGCTCCAACCCTCTCCACCACGGTGTTCAAAGGTTCGGCAGTCACGGGCTACTTTTACTCACGTTTCGGTGATGCTGCTGTCACCGGTGGTTTCACCACGCCGACCTGGCAGACTGTCAACACTGTTGGCGTCGACGAGGCCTTGACTCTGACGCCAACTCCGACCATATCCGGCACGCCCCAGGTGGGAGAAACCTTAACGGCTGATGCCGGCACCTGGAATTCGGGCGTGACTTTGGCTTATCAATGGAAGCGCAACGGCAGTGCCATTAGTGGCGCAACCGCGGCTACCTATACCGCGGTTCAAGACGATTTGGCGGCTTTAATCACCGTGACCGTGACCGGTTCAAAGACCTACTACGCCACGACCTCGCGCACCAGTGCTGCCACCGCGGCCGTTGCAGCTCAGACGGCAGTGACCATCAACGGCGTCATCTATACGAAGAGCGATGCCGGGGTGGCCTTCGTTTCTGGTTACACAAGTGCCCTGACGGCAAACTTATCCATCGAGTCTTCGGTGACTATTGGTGGCAACTCTTACGCCGTGACGACGATTGGCCCACGTTCCTTCGCGTCCTCTGGCCTGGTTTCGGTCACAATCCCTGATTCGGTGACGAGTATTAGCTACGAGGTATTCTCGAGCAACTCTTCACTGGTCTCGGTAATCATTGGTAAGTCGGTCACAAGCATTGACGACTCTGCATTCTTATATGACTCGGCTCTTAGTTCCGTGAGTTTTCATGGTGCAGTGCCTTCCTTGGGCGCGCACGTCTTTTATAGCGCAACCCCAACGGTTTACTATTACA
>CAZLWT010000186.1:0-3434 GCA_964563325.1 uncultured Rhodoluna sp.
GTTCGGAATGCGGATGGAAAACAGGTCGCTCTTACCGTCGGGGGTTCCCCAGGTGAAGATCGAGAAGCTTGCCGGAGCCGCTGTGTTGTAGAGAGCTTCGGCAGCTGCCATCTTCATTGGCTGAGTCTTTACCATTGCCAAACCAAGACCATCTCCGGTCACGGCCGTTCCAATGCCACCCAGCAGGACGGTCCAGAGGCCGAGTCTCAGCGAGGAATACATGCTGTCGACAAATTGACTGCGCTTCAGGTGATAAGCCGATACCGCCACCATGACAGCGCCGGCAAACATCAACGATGCCGTGACGGTGTGGGGAAACTGGTTGAGAGCCACGATGTTAGTCAACACGGCACCAATGTCGGTGAGTTCGGCTCGGTTCTTCAGTGTGTTGATTTCAAAACCGACGGGGTTTTGCATGAAGGCGTTGGCCGCCAAGATGAAATAGGCCGACAAAACTATTCCTAGGGCCGATAACCAAATGGTTGCTAGGTGCACTCGCTTTGAGAGTTTGTCCCAACCAAAGATCCAGAGGCCAATAAACGTTGCCTCGATGAAAAAGGCTAACAACCCCTCCATTGCCAACGGAGCTCCAAAGACGTCTCCGACGAATCTGGAATAGTCAGACCAGTTCATGCCGAATTGGAATTCCTGGACGATTCCGGTGACCAGACCCATCGCAAAATTTATGAGAAATATTTTTCCAAAGAACTTCGTCATTTTTAGGAACTTCTCGTTGCCGGTGCGAACCCAGGCGGTTTGCAGGATGGCCACGAGAAAGACCATTCCGATTGTCAGTGGCACGAAGAGGAAGTGATAAATCGTTGTCAAACCGAATTGCCAACGTGACAGCAATAGCGGGTCGAGGTCGTTTAGTACATGAGACACGAGATGCATCTTTTCCCAACTTTCTGAAAGCTAGGTGCCTTCACCCTCATTCTGTTCGCATCCTAACGATTTTTCAACAAAGGGTAGGCAACCCTTACTAACCCTGCAAACATGCGAAGATTGGTTTCATGAACTGGGTGCTTGATTGGTTGATTAGTAGCGTGCAATCCGTTGACGGGTTGCTGCGAGATAGCTTTGCCGGGCTTGCCATCCTATTGGAGACATCGCTCTTCGTCGGACTGTTAGTTCCTGGCGATACCGTGGTCTTGGTTGCGGCCACGGGTGTGACCGATTTTCCAGATGCTCTTGGTCTACTCGGCTTCGTTTTGCTCGGTTCACTAATCGGCGAATCAACCGGATTCTGGGTTGGTAGATTTTTTGGGCAGCGCATCAGAGACAGCAAACTTGGCAAAAAGCTTGGCGTCTCAGTTTGGAACATGGCAGACAGCTTCGTAGAAACCAGGGGCGGCCCGGCGGTTGCCATCTCGCGCTTTCTGCCGTTTTTACATTCGGTCGTGCCAGTCACCGCCGGAATGGCAAAGATGCGTTATCGAACCTTCATTAGCTGGACGACACTGGCCTGTGCGATTTGGGCCAGCATTTACGTGGCTCTTGGGTTTTATGGTCGAGCAAGTTACGAGGA
Source organism: uncultured Rhodoluna sp. (assembly GCA_964563325.1). Classification (GTDB taxonomy): domain Bacteria; phylum Actinomycetota; class Actinomycetes; order Actinomycetales; family Microbacteriaceae; genus Rhodoluna. The sequence goes on from CAZLWT010000186.1 coordinate 1,529, forward strand.
GTTTGCCAGCAAGTTCAAATTCGGTGGCTACATTTTCATGGCCGTCGCGTTAATGTTCATCCTGGTCTTTTACTTTGGAAAAAAAGCCCTCGAGCGTAAAGCTGAGTCAATGATTAGCGAGGGCGAGGCCGCCAGGGCCGCAATCGCCGGTGGCGAGCTAGTGGTTGAGCCATTAGCCGAGGCTGTCATAGAACCCATTGCCAAGAAGGAAATCTGATGTGCGGTCGTTTCGTGGTTGCCAGGTCGCTTAGCGAACTGGTGACAATTTTTGAGGTTGACGAGGTTATTGATCAGATTGCCCTGCCCAATTTCAACATTGCCCCGACCACAAATATTGCGATGATTGTCGACCGTTCTTTTGAAAAGGATGAATCGGGCGCACCGATTGGGGAACTCAGCCGCGAGATTCATGCGGCGCGCTGGGGGTTGGTGCCACGGTGGAGCAAGGGGCCAAACGACGGCCCTCCCCTGTTCAACGCCCGAATAGAAACAATTGCAGAAAAGCCATCTTTCAAAGACGCAGTCATCCGAAGGCGATGCGTGATTCCCGCCTCTGGTTACTACGAGTGGCAGGTAGCCACAGACGGTAGCAAACGCCCCATCTATATCAATGCTGGCCCAGATGGACTTTTCGCATTTGCCGGCATCTATGAATGGTGGGCCGACCCGAGCAAAGCGGCAAATGATCCGAACCGTTGGCTGCTGTCGACAACCGTGGTCACCAAAGATGCCGCTAAGGAAATCAGCCACATCCATGACCGCAACCCGGTGTTGCTTAGCCCAGACACGATCGAGGAATGGCTCGACCCAAACGTCGAAGTCTCAGAAGACCTGTTGCGCGCGGTTGCCAGCGATTCCGACCGAGTTGCTGCCGAAGCGGAGTTCTTCGCGGTGTCCCCCGAGGTCGGAAAAGTCTCAAGCAATGGTGCAGGGTTAATCCTTCCCGTCTAGAGCACTCACCACCTCTTCCTTAACCAAAATGCCCGACACGCCGTCTAAAAAGGGCAATTGAAGAAATCAATTTGCTTTGTCAGTGCCCCCTCATACACTCTAGTTATTCGAACATTTGTTCGAATAACTTTTGCATTATGCCTCGTTGAAACGAGGTCGAGGAGGGTTCAAAATGACGAGGGTGGACGAAAAAATTGCCGTATCTGTGAATCAGGGCGGTGAGCCCATCGGGTTTCGGTGGCGCAATCAAAGCTATTTGGTGAACTCAAAACCGGTGCGCTGGTTTGCCCGACGTGAATGGTGGGTGGAGGCGGCCAGGGCGCAACGCGGAATCGGTGCCGGCGTGCTGGAACTCGAAATGTGGCGACTTCAAGCAAGTTGCGTCGAAAAGCAAAAGCCTCTGGCCCAGTACGAACTGATACACAGTTTTGATTTCAGCGATAAACCAGTAAGTGACAGCCCCGAGGTCTCCGAGGGTTGGCGACTGGTGCGCGTTTACGAATAACAGGCGAAGAGTTTCAACGTGAAAGACTTCACACACCTGCATGTGGCCTCGGCCTACTCGGGTCATTACGGTGTCACCAGGCCAGAACTACTAGCCGAGGCGGCCTTGGCCAACGGTTCGAGCGCTCACGCGATAACCGATAGAAACGGGCTGTACGGCGCCGTGAAGCACATTGGGGCTTGCCTCAAGCTTGGCATCGACCCAATAGTTGGCGTTGACCTGCCCGTTCTAGACGAGGCATCAAACGTCATAGCCAGATGCGTCATTTTGGCTCACGGCAACGATGGCGGTGCCGGCTGGCGGGCACTCTGCCAGGTGGTTTCGCTCGCGCATCGGCATGGCAAGCGCAACCAAGCTGTCGGAATCAAACGCTCCGAACTCGCTAAAGCCATTCAGTCGGATGAACATCAAAAGGCTTTTTGCACTGTGCTACTCGGGCCAGACAGCGAC
>CAZLWT010000187.1:0-3402 GCA_964563325.1 uncultured Rhodoluna sp.
GGCTGGCACTTCACCGGCCAACGTCGATGATGTGCTTTTGGCCAACGCCAAACCCGATGCGATTGGTGCCAGCGCCTATTCCGAAGTGGGAAAGAGTTATCCGCTGCTTCAAACTCGCCCAACCAGCAACGCGACTGCTGATAGCCCCGGAGTTAATGTTCCCGCGACTCCAACCAGTGCGGTCGCGGTTTCCGGTCGGAAAGCCACGGTCAACCTCAGTTGGTCAGACTCTGGTGCCTCCGCCAGCCAACACTGGGTCTATGCCTATTACGGCAGCACCTTTGGAATCTTTGTGGTGGCAGGCACCGCCAACTCGGTGAAGCTAGATCTCACGGGGTTGAGTGCCGGAACCTCGGTGACCTTCAAAGTTGTGGCCTTCAACCGGGCTGGGCACAGCGCTTTCTCGGCGTCATCGAATGCGGTAACCGTTCGCTAAACTCATTCCTCAAGAGGCTAGGGGAATGAGATTCACGCAAAAGATAATCGGTGGCGCATCAACAGCCGCGACATTTGGCACGCCGTCAAATGTGATCACTGTCTGAAACTTCAGATGGCGGTGGCGGCTGGGGTGCCCGAGGCGCTCGCTGTGGTCGAGCCTTATCGGCAAGACCTCAGCGTTGCGCTGCCGATTATCCAAGGCAATGAATACGAACGGTTGAGGTTGGCGCAACTTGCCGAAACCATGCCCGTTGGTTCGTTCATCGAGTTGCCACCTCGGGGCACCGAAGCCCAAACCAAAGCGGCGATGGATGCGAGTGTTGCCGTGATTGCCCAAGCCTTCCTGAGTGCCGAATACGGCACGGTCGGCTTGCGCGGTTATGCCGATCTGTTGGTGCGGGAAGACCACGAGTTGTTTTTTGATGAACTTGGCAGACTCAGCGCTAGGCCATTGGTTGGGGCGCCGAGCCAGGTCGCCGAAGCGAAGTACGCCGTGTGGGACATCAAACACAGCCAACGCTTTGTGAAATCAGGGTCGAAGCTGAAAGAAAAAGCGAGCCCTCACTATGTGAATCAAATCGCCACCTACTTCGAAATTCTGCAGGGCATGGGCCGGGCGGCCAACCGACCAATCGGTTTGGTCTATCGTTCTACCGAAATGGCCGAGTACGACGGGCCCGCTGCGCTTGAAACTTTGGTTGCGGCACGCGGCCCGATGCTGAAGCACCTTGAGGAAAACCCTCCCGCGTCAATCACATCCATCGTTGGGTTGAGCCTTAATTGCCCGAAGGCGAGTGTTTGCAAAGAGATTCATTGCGATTACCCCGATTTATGCGAGGCCGAGCGGGTGCGGCTTGATGAGTTGAGTCAGTTATACATCTATAACCACACCCATCTGCAGGCATTGCGGGCTGCCGGGTTAGACACGGTCACGAAAGTTGCCGAGTCGGCTGCGGGTATAGACGTGCCTAAACTTGACGCCGAATATGTTGAAAAGTATCAGGCTTGGGCAAAGATAATATGCCTAGAAAAGCGAAGCGGGGTTGCCCAATACCAGGTAGTCGTGAAGCCAAGCCAGAGCGCAGTGCCGTTGCCGCAACCGAGCGAGGGCGATTTATTTTTTGACCTTGAGTGGTTCGATGCGGTCAACGCGGATTCCTCCTTGCACTACCTCTTTGGCTACTCGGATCGGGTCGGAGACTTTCAGTATTTGCTTGCCGAAAACGCGCAGCAGGAAAAACAACGACTGATTGAATTTGTCACTTTGGCGCTGGCTCGAATCGAACAGCACCCGAGCGCCCATGTGTTTCACATTTCGACCCCGGAACAGTCAAAACTGCGCTCGATGGCCAAACGGCACGGTGTGATGCAGACCGAGGTCGAAAATCTGTTGCCAAGCATGTTTGATTTACTCGAGACTGCGCGGGCCTCAATCGTGGTTGGAGCGGGCGGGTTCGGAATCAAGAAGCTTGAGCGCTATTACAACCCTCAGACCGAAACCAAAGCCGAAGGTGCCCTGGCGTTTTCAAGAGACACCGAGACCACCGATGGCGCCAGCAGCATGTTGCAGTATCAGAGTTATCTCGAAGCCATCGCAGCCGCTGACAACCTCAAGGCGCAGGCAATCCTGGATGACATCATCGAATACAACCGAGGAGATTGTGTTTCGACCCTCAAACTTTATAACTGGCTGGAATCGCTCGGCTAACGGCCCGCCTGGCAGGTCAATCGGTCGCTTCAACCTCGGCCGGTGCAGCTAGAAAGAATCTCAGCTGATGACCGTCGATGACCGATTGAGCGCTTGCCCAGGGGTTGCCAAAATAGGTGGCTCCTTCGGGCAGTTCGAGCACGGTTTCTAAATCGCACCCGAGCCGAGCAAGGTAAATGGCCTGCACGCAGACCGCAACCATTGACTGGGGAAGCGGCTTTTCGAAGAGTGTTAGGTGCCAAGAGATTTTCTCGGCTAGGGTCAGCGGTGACTTGGCAATTAGCGCCGCGGTTTCGTGGGCTTTCAATTCAGGCCTCCTAGCTTGGCGGGCTGCGCTTGCTTGGCATCATGCCATTCTTGATGCAGGTTTATGGCGAAACGCAACTGCTGCCTGGTGAATGCCGGATCAATCAGAACGAAGTCGCAGGCCGAGCAGTGCGCTCTCCAGACTTTCTGGTTTTGCAGCAATCCGGGCTTCGTGGTTATTTCGTTGGTGTTCACTAAGTTCCTCCCTGTTGGGGCAAGAAACTTGCCCCAACATATGGGGGCAACGCCCCATCGATTTTGATTTCCCTAATCGGAGAAATCCACATCTTCGCCTGGGGGCACCCACTCGATGGAACACGGGAGGCCGGTTAACTAGCCGGGCGGCTTGGCGTTAACTCTCTTGATGCTGTGAATAACATAACAGTGGCCAATGACATTCATTCCTGAAAAATGAAATGTTTTTGTCAGTGGCTGGGTATACGTTGGGGGGCGTTAATGATTTGTTTGGTTGCAGGCCAGAGAAATCACGAGACGCAAACGAGGCAATGGAAATGGGGAATCATGGCGGAACACGATGAAGTGAGCGAGCAAGAGCTCTGGGTTTTGGCCTCGGATGAAAACGAGTATGCAAGGGCCGATGCGCTGGCCGAACTTGCCAGTCGGTTGCATGGCCGCGAGCAATATTCTGAGGCCGTGAGCCCAGCCGGTGTTGCCAGAGAACTATTTGCCAAACTGGGTGTGAAAGTTGCCGAGGGCAGGGTTTCCTTCTTAGAAGGCGTAATCCTCGCCGAATTGGGTCGCCATGCCGAAGCCATCTTGAGCTTTGATAATGCGGTGGAGATTTATCGGGTGCATGAGAGTGAAACGGTTTTGGCCGATGCCCTCATGAAGCGCGCCCAAATGCGCCAACACCGGGACGAGTTTGAAAGTGCAGTGAGCGACTACCGCAGCGCATTCTCGCTATACGCAAGCAACGACCGAGCCACCGC
>CAZLWT010000188.1:0-3380 GCA_964563325.1 uncultured Rhodoluna sp.
GGCATCGATTTCAGCAACCTGACCCTCATAGGCCTTGCCACCGTAAATTGCGGCGACCATGGTTGACCGGTTCGCGGTTGCCAATTTAAGGTCCTCGGCAACCTGGATGGCTAGCTCACGCGTTGGCACGACAACCAGCGCCTTGGCGCCAAGTTCTGGGTCTTTGCCTAGGCTCTGAATCAGTGGCAGACCGAAGCCCAAAGTTTTACCGGTACCGGTTTTAGCCTGACCAATGATGTCTTGGCCGGTCAGTGCAAGCGGAATGGCTTGCTCTTGGATGGGGAAAGGCATGATGATGTCGCGACTTGCCAACGCATCCACGATGTCTTGATCAATGCCCAAATCCTGAAAATTCAATAGAACTCCTATGTCAGTGCAAGTCTACTTCTCAGCAAACACCACGTCACTAGGTTAAGGTTTAACCGTGTTCGATTGGTTAAAGTCTTTTCGCAAGCGTGGCGGCACATTGGTGCTGCCACCGAGAGAAGAGCGCGCCGCGCGAAACACCGGTGTCGTGAACTTAAAGCCGTACACCCCGGAGCCAATTAAATTTTTAGGCCAACTCGCCTACCTGCAACTCAGCAACTTTGAAATTCTCACGAATGAGATTAAATATTCCCCGAGCATGACCGATAAGGCAGAGCTCAGCGAGTGTGCTGCCCGAGCCTTCGATGAGTATCGAGCAATCGCCAAGAAATTGGAGAACGAGGGCGTTCAGGTCACCGACGCCATGGAGCCTTTCAAAGAGCGAATCAATAATTTTCACTCTCTCACCAAGGGCATTGACTGGTACGAGAACATCCTCAAGGTTTATTTGGTAACCGGTTTGCTGGATGACTTTTACGTTCGACTTGCCGTTGGGCTAAACCCGCTGCTTCGAGCCGATATCGAAAAGGCGCTGGCCGACAAGACGATTGATCGCTTTGCCAAGCGGGTGTTATTGGCTGCGATGGCAGAAAACCCTCAGCTTGCCTCCCGACTTGCCCTTTGGGGTCGCCGCATCATGGGCGAAGCGCTGCTTGAGTTGCGCGCTGCTTTTGACAACCGCAAACTTGCGGGTGTTGCTAAAAATCGTGCACTTACCGCCGAGGAAGATCGCCGGGTAAATCTGGATTCCTATTCAAAATTGGAACCGCTGATCACCGAGCTGATTGGCGCTCACTCGTTGCGCATGGATGCGATTGGTCTGCCAGCTTAAAAAATAAACGCCCGAGAAAACTCAGGCGTTTATAAAGTTTTGAAGCAAATTATTCTGCGACGTACTCCACGGATTCGGTCTTCGACTTGACTCCGTTGGCAAGCTGGCGAATCTGCGAGAGCTCTGCGGCGTCTAACTTGTCGCGGTGCTTGGCCAAATAGGAAGTCGCGGTAAACAACGCGGCTGGCATGGCCAACATCACGATTACCCAGATCCATCCCTCGTTGTATTTAAGACCTACCCAGGTGAGAATCGCCCAGAGCACCGACCCAGCAATCAATGAGGTTGCAGCGGGCACCAACTCGCCGTACTGTTCACGCTTGCCAATGACATAGGGGGCCACTAAACCTAGGATGGCCGCATAAACGACTAGGAATGCAATTTCCATTAGGCGATGAATCCCACGCGACGGGTTTCTTCCGCGCCGATTTCGACATAGGCGAGTGAGCCTGCGGCGACCACAAACAGACGACCCTTGTCATCTGAAAGCCTAAGCACCTTGCCTTCGGTTTCTAGAACCGCGGCCACTGTGGCTTCAACTTCTTTGGCTGTTTGTGAAGACTCGAACGAGAGTTCACGAGAGGTGTTGCGAATGCCGATTCTGATTTCCATTTTGGGCCTTTCTATTGCTTTCACTAGATTACGACAACTGGCGCACCATCGTGTGCAAGCAATGTTCGGTTGGCAATCTAAAAAGTCGGTGGCTAGCGATAGATTGCTGGCATGACCTTTGCTTCGAACACCCAGTTTAGAAAGCGCCCAACCCCAGACCCCGAATCGGGAAGTGGCTTGAGCCTTTTGCTATCCGAGGGGCAACAGCGGGTCGCCAGCTTGCCAACCGATTCTGTGGTGGCGGTTTTTGGGGCCCCGGCTTCGGGCAAGACCACGGCTCTCAAAACTTTGCTGAGACGATGCCTCGAGCCCAACAGCCAGGGTGTCGTCGAATTGCAACCGGGGCAGGCCATGGTGCTAACCGCCAGCCGAACCTCGGCCAACCAGCTGCGCGATGATCTGGCAATCGAGTTGCAACTGGCAACTCCCGGCCCTTTGGCAAGAACTCTCGCCAGCTTTGCCTTCGGGGTGCTGCGTCACAGCGCAATTGCAGAGGGTGGGCGGCTGCCAGAGCTAATCAGCGGCAGCGAGCAAGATCGCATCCTCAACCAGGTGATAACCGATGCGCTGGCTTCGGGCGCTTCCGAGCAGTGGCCAAAGCACATCACCGAAGTGGTGCTTGGGCTCAACGGATTTCGAGCCGAATTGCGAGATTTAATCACGGTCTGCTTGGAGCATGGATTAAGCCCCGCGGATTTGCGCCAGCAGGGAGTGGCTTTTGAAAAACCGGAGTGGATAGCCGCGGCCGATTTATTTGAAGATTACCTTCGCGTGCTTTCGGGGCCGAGTTTTGAAAATCGACATGACGCATCTTCGCTGTTGGTGGCGGCGGCCGGTTGGTTGTCAACCAACGCGGATTGGCCAGCTGTTCTGGGCGATCTGAAACTGCTTTTGGTCGACGATGCCCAAGAGTTAACACCCGCGGCCAACCGGCTGCTCAGAGCAATAGCAAGTCGCGGATGTGGGCTGGTTGTTTTTGGCGACCCAGATGTTTCGACACTGGGGTTTCGGGCCGCCGACCCACGCTCGATGTCAGAGCTAATCGAATCGATTACCTCGCAACAGGGTAAATCGGTTGCGCTCGCCCCAATATTTCTAGAAGCCAATCCACATGCTCGCACCACTCGGATTGCTGCCGTGATGAGCAGAGTGAGTTCGCTAATCGACACCGCAAAAGCGGGGCGACAAAGAAGGCAACCCCCAATCTCGCCTGAGCAGCCGGAAACTGAGGTTGCCTCGGCCAGCGTCGAAGGATTAGTTTTCAAGAACCAGACCGCCGAAACAGCTTGGCTAGCCCGCAGGTTGCGTGAGCTTCACCTTTACGAAGGCATAGCTTTCAAGGACATGGCAATCGTTGCCAGATCAAATCAGGCCCTGCAGCAACTCGAGCTGAGCCTTTCATCCGAGGCGGTGCCGGCCGCCGTCATCGGGTCACAATCGGCACTTCGAGACGAGTATGCCTCCAGGGCTTTGCTACTCACCCTAGATCGGGTGCTCTCGCAGCAGCCCGTGGATTTGTTGGCTGCGCTGGAAATGTTGGGCTCTCCGCTTTGTGGCCTGGACAATCTTG
>CAZLWT010000189.1:0-3337 GCA_964563325.1 uncultured Rhodoluna sp.
TGACCTCGTTGTTCCCCGGCCAGAGCTAAGCCAGCAAATAGTTTTAGACCCTGGGCCAGCAGTGAAAACTAATAAACCCACGACCCAAATCGGGTTGATTTTGGCGGTGGCCATTGGTTTGGCATCGATGCTTGGCGCCGGCGTCTTCGTGGTGTTTCGCGATGCCGCACGCCTCTCGGGTGATTACCTGTTTCTGGCCATCGCCCTTGCCGGTTTGGTGGCTTCCATCAATGCGGCTTCGGTTTATCAACTGGCTCGGGTCATTGACCGACCCGGCGGGGTTTACGCCTACAGTCGGGTTTATCTAAATCCAACCGCCTCGTTTTTGGCCGGCTTCCCGTTTGTCTTTGGCAAAATCGGTTCAATCGGTGCCATCTCAATGGTGCTGGGGGAGTACCTTTGGCCGGCCCAGCGCGCAGTGGTTGCCATCACCGCAATCGCGCTGCTTACCTTCATCAACCTGCTTGGCATCAACCGCACAGCCGGGGTCGCGCTGGTTCTGGCAATCGTCACCGCCTCGTTTTTGATTTTCTGCTTGGTCGCGGCGGCTTTCTGGCTTGGCCAAAACGGTTTGCAACCGCAGTCGATTCAACCGGCGCCAAACCCAAACCACCCGGCGATTGACTTCAACTTGCTGCAGGCAGCATCCATCGTGTTTTTTGCCTTCGCCGGTTATGCCCGGGTGGCAACCCTTGGCACCGAGGTGCGCGACGCCAAACGCAATATTCCGCGGGCCATCTTCATTTCGTTGGCTTTTGTTTTGGTGCTCTACCTGTTGTTGGCTGTGGCGCTCAGGTCGGTGCTTGGGTCTGGGTTGGCCTCGGTGGCGGCCCCATTTGTGCAACTGAATCATCTGGTGGCCAACTGGTTGCCGGCTTGGGTCACGGTTTTGGTCACGGTTGCCGCTTGCCTCGGGTCGATTTTGGCCTTGTTGGCGGGGGTTTCGCGCACCGCCGCTGCGATGGCCGAGGATTCGGAGCTGCCCAGGGTTTTTGCAAGGCGCAATCGACTCGGTTCACCCTGGTTTGCCGAAGTCGTTATTGCGGTCGGGGCAAGTCTTTTGGTGCTGGTCGGAAACCTCAGCTGGGTGATTGGTTTTTCCAGCTTCTCGGTTTTGCTCTATTACGCAATCGGCCATTTGGCGGTTTTGCGTCAACCGGCGGCCGAAAGGCTTCAACCGCGATGGATAGCGGTTTTGGGTTTCCTGCTTTGCGCAACGCTCGCGGTTTCGGTTCCTGGCCCGGCGGTTGCGGTCAGCAGTTTGGTTTTGTTGCTTGCCCTTTTGCTGCGCTACGTGTTGCGGCGCCCGGCTTTGCCCTAGACTGTAACTAGACAACGGCGAGGGCTGAGGATTTGAAAGAATCTGAAGCCGTAATCGACGGGCGAAGCAAGTGGTCTAACCACTCTTAATCCTCGCGTAATGCGCTTGAGTTGATTGAAAATAATCTTCCTAGATTCACCTCTAGACACTAAAGAAATGGATTCAAAATGTCTGAAAACAAGATGGTTGCAGAACCTCGCGAAGCTTTTGGCAAGGGCGCAGCCCGCAAGTTGCGCGCAGTTGGCAAGACCCCGGCCGTAATCTATGGTCACGGATCAGAGCCACGCCACGTATCGCTTCCTGCCCGTCAGTTGGCTATCGTGCTTCGCACCAAGAACTCGGTTATCGCTCTTGAGATCGATGGCAAGACCGAACTTGTTTTGGTGAAGTCAGCTTCGAAAGACCCAATCAGCTTGATCATCGAGCACGTTGACCTCATTGAGATCACCCGTGGCGAGCAGGTTCACGTTGAGGTTCCAGTTCACCTGGTTGGCGAAGTTCTTTCGGGCACCACGATCGATCTTGAGCACAAGACCGTCAAGCTTGAGGCTGAAGTCACCAACATTCCAACCTTCGTGGTTCTAAACACCAACAAGGAACTTGCCGGCCACCACTTCACCGTCACCGACTTGGTCCTTCCTGTGGGCGTTACCCTCGACTTGCCAGCCGACACCTTGATCGCTTCGGTTATTGCAACCGCTGCCGGTCACGCTGACGGTGTTGCAGAAGAGAAGTAAGCTGCCTAGTTTAGAAACCTTCTTAATAGTCGGGCTCGGTAACCCCGGGTCCGACTATTCTGCTAATCGGCACAATGTGGGTCAAATGGCTTTGGATGTCCTTGCCAATCGCCTCGGTGCCAAGTTCAAATCGCATCGTGCCGGGGCTGCCGTTGCCGAGGGCCGCTTGCGTTTCGCCAAAAATGGTGAGCCTTGCGAGGCCAAGTTAATCTTGGCAAAACCGGCCTGCTTCATGAATCTTTCTGGGCGCCCGGTGGCTGCGCTACTGAAGTTCTTTGACCTGCCAATCACCTCGCTCATCGTTTTGCATGACGAGCTTGATGTGCCGGCCGAGACCGTGCGACTCAAGCAAGGCGGTGGCCATGCCGGCCACAACGGTTTGCGCGACATCATTGCCGCCTGTGGCTCAAACGATTTTTCTCGAGTTCGCATCGGCATTGGTCGGCCACCTGGAAGCATGGACACCGCAGATTTTGTGCTCAGGAATTTCTCGGCAACCGAACGCAAAGAGCTTCCGGTGACCTTAGAAATCGCCGCCGATGCGGTTGAGGCAATCGTTGCCGACGGTGTTGCCCTGGCAAGTGGTCGATTTCACACGGCCTAGCCTCGGCGGTAACTTAGACTTATAAACGTGAATCTTCGTGGGTTAGTCGCGCTCGTAGCAGAGGGCTACCCTTTTGCAAAACTTCAGGGAAAGATTGACGCCAAACGGGTCGATATAGTTGCGCCGCTTGGCGCGCATCAATCGATTGTTTCGGTTATTAGCCAGTTTCGGGCCGAAAAACAGCTAAACCCGGTGCAACTGATTGTGGTTGCCACCGGTCGCGAGGGCGAAGACCTGGCAGCCGCGCTTCGAGCCTTCGTGCCCGACTGCGAGGTGCTTGAGTTTGCTAGCTGGGAGACCCTGCCGCATGAACGGCTGAGCCCAAGCGCCGAGACCGTTGGGCGGCGGCTAAAGGTTTTGCATCGGCTGCATGACATCGCCACCGGTCCGGCTTCCAAGAAACCGAAGAAACCGGTTTTTGTGATTGCCTCGGTGCGCGCGGTTTTGCAACCGGTTGTTGCCGGCCTTGCCAACCACCCGCCGCTGACGCTAACCAAGAGCAAGGATTATTTCTTGCCAGAGCTCAGCCTAAAACTGGTTGAAATCGCCTATAACCGCGTGGACATGGTCACTAAGCGTGGCGAGTTTGCGGTGCGCGGTGGAATAGTCGACATTTTTGCAACCACCGCCGAGCATGCCGTGCGCCTTGAGTTTTTTGGCGATGAACTCGAAGAG
>CAZLWT010000190.1:0-3304 GCA_964563325.1 uncultured Rhodoluna sp.
GAACTTTTCAGAAGAAAGACCAAACACTCTTTCAGGTTACCTCCTTGTTGACCGGCAAACCACAACCTCGCCTTTATGCTAGAGCCACGATGGTAGACAAAATCAGCAGTTGGAAGTTCGCCGAAGACTTTGCCCAAGAATCAGCGGCGTTGCAAAACGCCCGCGCCAGGGCCGAAGAGCTCGGCGTTGAATGCGTGACTCCATCGGTTGGTGCGCACCTTGCGGTGCTCGCCTCAGCGCTTCGGGCCAAAGCCATTGTTGAAGCCGGCACCGGAGCCGGAGTCTCGGCACTTTGGATGCTAGATGCTGCGCCCCAGGCCATTCTGGCCACGATAGACACCGACCCAGATAACCTTGCCGCCGCGAGATTGGCGTTCACCGAGGCCGCAATCAAACCGACCCACACCCGGGTCATCAGTGGCCGGGCAATTGACGTCATGTCAAACATGGCCGACGCGGCCTACGACCTAGTTTTCCTCGACGCCGACCGCGAAACCCTCGAGGCTCAGTTTGCCGAGGCTGTCCGGTTGCTGCGCCCGGGCGGCGTTGTGGCAATCGCTCACGCGCTCTGGCGCGATCGGGTTCCAGACCCGGCAATGCGCGACGATTCCACAATGGTTTATCGCGACATCATTCGTTTCTTTACTAGCCACGATGGATTCGTTTCTGCGCTCTCGCCAATCGGCGATGGCCTGCTTATCGCCAGCAAACGCTGATTAAATAGAAAAACCGATCATTGCTGACCGGTTTTCCAAAGTTAGAGCCGCTTGCTTAGCTATTTACAACCCCGTCAAGAACCTCATAGAGGTTTTTGGCTTCGGCTTCATTCACTGAAACAACCAGACGACCCCCGCCTTCAAGTGGAACACGAAGGATAATCAGACCGCGTGGTTCGCGCTCGGCTTCCATTGGACCATCGCCAGTGCGTGGCTTCATTGCTGCCATCGAAATACTCCTTGAATTGCTTGGCGTTCATGCCTAATACCATTATCCCAGACAATAAAAAAAGCGAGAGCAGAATCGAGCTCTCAAAGGTTACGAGTTGATAATTTGTTTATAACCATCGGGTTGCGAATAACAAACTCTGACCGCCTTTTTACGGGGGCGTATAGTCAGGAGACGCATAGAGCCAGCAGATGTCTAGCCAAATAAACTGCCCGATAACCAGGATCAAAACCACCGCGGTTTTGACTGCTCGACTGCGGTTCGAAACCAGCACGGCGAGCGCCGCAAAAATCGGAAAGGCCGGCAGCAGGATGCGCAGGGTGCTGGACTGTGGGAAGAAAACCAGCACCAGATAAAGCAGATAAGCCCCCACCCAAAGCCGCAACTCGGTTCCAAGCGCCTTCATCGGTTGGCTAAACATCATGCGCGCCGCCGCCCCAAAAGCCAGAATCACAAGCGTCGGTCCAAGCACCGGACCAAACTGATAACTGGTTGCAATGAACCAACCCTCGACGGGCACCAGGTGCTCTTTATGGGTGTAGCCGAATCGCCATGCCAGTTCGGTGGCCAGGTAGGCATCTGGTCGGCCGGTGAACCAACCGGCAAAGAGGTACCAGCTGAAACCTAGTAGGCCAGACACCAAGGTAAGTGCGGCGAGCTTGATTCGTTCAAGGGCCGGAAAGTCGGCTAGACGGCGCCTATGCCGGTAATAGCGAACCAACCAGATTGCGCCGAGCATCATCGCGAATGAGACCATTCCCGGTCGGGTGATCGAAAGCAGGACTAAAAACGGAAGTGCTGCCAAATACCGATGTTGCATCAGTTGGAAGATTGCCAGGGCAAGCAGCAGCAGGCCAAGGGTCTCGGCATAGCCGGTTTGCAAGATTGGGGCTGCCGGTGAGAGTCCGAATAGCAATACCGCCCAGAGGGCCGTCGATTCGGATAATTTCAGGCTAAATATTTTGAAGAGCACCAGCGCCAAAACCAAACTGAGCACCGTCGAGGTGATTGGTGCCAGGTATTTCCACTCGACCCCGGTCAAAATGTTCAGCCCGCGAACCAAGAGCGGGAAGCCAGGCATGAAAGCCCAGGCATTTTCCTTGACATGCCCTGATTCATCAACCGGAAGAACCTTGGAGTAGCCGGGTTCAGCACCAAGCCCATGATCAAAGATGCGCTGGTACCATTCGGCATCCCAAATATTCAAAAAATCGAAGTAGCCGGGGTGGGCACTGGTCCAGTAGTTATCGCCCTGAATTTCGGCGAAAAACAAGAAAAACGAGAAGGTCAGCAGTCTGGTTGCCCCGAAAACGAGCAGCACTTTCAACCACCACGGCCTTGAAGCGGACCATGCCGCAAAGCTGGCTGCTAGTTGGTTAGCCACTTGCGCAGTGCACTCTCGCAGAAATAGATCTGACTGCAGGGAACGTTTTCGTCATCGGCATGTGCCTTGTTTGGGTCGCCCGGGCCAAAGTTCACGGCTGGAATACCGAGTGCGCTGAACCTGGCAACATCGGTCCAACCGTATTTAGGTCGAGGCGTGGTTTGGGTGGCCGCCACGAAGGCCGCCGCCTCGGGCAAATCAAGTCCGGGTCTTGCCCCGTCGGCGAAATCGGTGACCGTGAGGTTGATTCCCGCAAATAATTCTCGCAGGTGGGTCTCGGCCAACCCGTGATCTTTATTTGGCGCATAACGATAGTTGATAGTGATCACCGTTTCATCTGGAATCACATTGGTGGCGATGCCACCGCTGATCAGCACCGCGTTGAGCGATTCCCGGTAGACCAAACCATCGACCGATTCCTCGGCCGGTTCATAGTTGCTCAGGGTGTGAAGCGCTTCGACGGCACTGTGGATGGCGTTCTTTCCCATCCAAGGCCTTGCCGAATGCGCCTTGACCCCGGTAAAGCGCAGCTCGGCTCGCATCGTGCCGTTGCAGCCACCCTCCACGAAAGCCGCGGTCGGTTCGCAAAGCACCGCGAAGCTGGCCGCCAATAACTCCGGGTGGTTTCGGCTTAGGCGACCGAGACCGTTCAATGAGGCGTCCACCTCTTCGTGGTCATAAAAGATCCAGGTGACATCAACGTTTGGTTCACTCAACTCGGCCGCCAGTTTCAGTTGAACTGCCACTCCGGCCTTCATGTCAACCGTGCCGCGGCCCCAAAGAACCTGTTCGCGCTCCATCGAAAGCAACTGCACGGGAAGGTTATCGGCCACTGGAACGGTGTCAATGTGGCCGGCGATGACCACTCTGGTTTTGCGACCCAGGTTGGTGCGCGCCACAATCGCATCACCGTCACGCAACACCTCGAGGTGAGGGTATTTGCGAAGCGCGGCCTCAATGGCATCGGCCAACCGG
>CAZLWT010000191.1:0-3286 GCA_964563325.1 uncultured Rhodoluna sp.
GCCGGACTCATCCCAGTGCATGATCAGGTAATGTCAAATGCAATCAGACACCCAGTGGGAGGACATCGGTGACCGGTCAGAGACAAGGCCCAAAGACGCTTGCCGGTCGCTCCGCTCTGATAACTGGATCGGTGGGTGCCATTGGTCGAGCCCTTGTTGCGCAGTTTGCCGAGGAGGGTTCAAGAATCGTTGTTTCCGATCTGTCTCAGGAAGCATGCGATGAACTAGCCGCCGAAACAAGATCAACATACGGTGTCGATGCCATAGGACTTGGTGTCGACCTCAGCGATGCTTCGGCAACCGAGGAGGCGGCGGCTAGAGTTAGCCGAGACTTCGGGGTTTGTGATGCGATCGTGGTGAACGCTGGAATCCTCATGCTGAAGCCTGTGCTGGAGATCTCTTCCCACGAATGGGAACGGACCATTTCGGTCAATCTAAACGGAGCCTTCAACACCGCCGCGGCATTTGGGCGCCATCTCGTTGCCTCTAAGCAGCCAGGCACGATAGTTTTCTCATCTTCTTTGTTTGGTGTTCGCGGTGGAGCCGGAAATGCAGCCTACTCGGCGAGCAAGTTTGGAATTATCGGGCTCGCCGAATCAATGGCGGCTGATCTAGCCCAGCATGGCATTCGGGTTAATGCGGTTTGTCCTGGACAAATCGACACCGAAATGATGCGACGCCTTTTTGATGAGCGAGCAGCCGAGCACGGAACCAGTGCGGAGCTGGAAATGATGCAGTTCGTCAGACGAATCCCGCTTGGTTTGCTTGGCAGGGTGGATGAAATTGCCAAGGTTTATGCCTTCTTGTCGGGCGAGGCCAGCTCATACATAACCGGTCAACACATCATTGTTGATGGGGGCTGGCAGGTCGGCTAATCGTTCACCAAGTTTGCTTCTTGTGAAAAGGCTGGTAGTTGTCAGGTAGAACCCTGAAAATACCGCCTTCAACTTTGGATGTTTCATAGTGTCATTGATAGGTCAGCAAGACCTGAAAAACTCCACCAAGCAACCGATAAGAGGAACCAGATGAAAAACTCAGTCTTCACTAAAGCTGCAGCGGTGACCGCAGGTCTCGCAACAGTTCTTACCCTTACCGCAGGGGCACCAGCCTTCGCAAAACCCAAAATCCAAAGCAATGGCGCTTCACACTCGCACGCGCAGCACGTGGCTAAGCCAAAGTCGGCCATCAAGCCAAAGGCTGATCACCCAGCCAAGCCGGTAGCCTCATCGGTGGCAACTGCCACCCAGGCATTCACCGTGACCAATGTTCCAGCAAGCTTCACCAGCGCCGATGAGCTCGGCCGAGTCGTCGGCTTCAAGGTTGTCGTGCTTCCAGCAGACGCCACCGTGGCACCTGCAGTATTGCCAGCCGAACCAGGCAAGGGCGATGGAAGAGGCAAGCCAATCAAGAACCTGGTTGACCCTTCAGACACCAATGCCCCTGCCGTCTTGGCCACTGGAACCCTTTCTGGAAACCTCTACATCAAGGCCGGCCGAGTCGCCGGTGTCACCAACCTTGGCATCTACCCAATGGTTCGCGCCGATGAGAAGACCGGTCTGGCCGCCCAAAGCGGAACCCCGGTATTCGTGGTACGCACCACGGCCGTCGATGGCTCGGTGACCCTATCGGGTCAGTCTGGCCCTGTCACCCTTGACCTAGGTCTAAACACCGGAACCATCTTGGCTCCACAGACCGCAACCGTTGTAGTTCCTAGCGACGGCAAGACCTACCAACTCGAGATCACCAATGCCGATGGCAAGTTGGTTCGAATCGTTGCAGTGACCGGTGTGGGTACTGTCACTGTCAACCTGCCTCGCCTAAAGCCAGGCAGTTACAGCATCGCGCTGGTTGCTCAGACCGCAACCGGCACCTTCACCATTGGTGATAACGGTGCTTTGGGTGGCCCACTGAACCTGGGCTAATCCATAAAAACTACGAAACCCTGCCGTCCTCGGATGGCAGGGTTTCGCATTTAATGAACCGATAAAACTAAACGATGGATTCGGTTGCCCGCCCACGAGTGTGCTCGCGAATGCAGGCGCGGTTCGCTGGCTCGGCGGCGCAACCGTCGCAAAGCAACAAGAGGTCGCGGCAGGCCAGGTTATCGCAGTCGTAAAACTTCGAGGTGGGGGCCGAGCAAGCCTCGCAGACTCCGATGGTTTTGGCTTGCGAAGTGAAATCCATGTTCATTCGCTTATCAAAAACGTAGAGCGAGCCCTCCCACAGGCTGCTTTCGCCGTCGCCAAACTTCTCGCCGTAGCGAACTATGCCACCTTCGATTTGATAGACCTCTTTAAAACCCCGGTTTTTCATGACCGAAGAGAGCACCTCGCAGCGAATGCCGCCGGTGCAGTAGGTGACGATTGGCTTATCTTTGAGGTGATCGTATTTGCCGCTCTCGAACTCGGCGACAAAATCACGCGTGGTTTCAACGTCGGGAATAATGGCGTTCTTGAAACGACCGATTTTTGCCTCGAAGGCATTACGGCCATCGAAGAAAACCACTTCGTCACCGCGCTCGGCAACCAGTTGATTAACCGCCTCCGGCTTTAGGTGAATGCCACCGCCCACGATTCCCTTTTTATCAACGACAAGCTCACCTGGTGCGCCAAAGGTGACCACCTCATCGCGAACCCGAACTTTGAGCCTTGGGAAGTCGTCGCCAAGACCGTCGCTCCATTTGAAGTCGATTCTGCGAAAGCCCGGGTGCTCTTTGGTTTGGCGCACGTACTTTTTGAGTGCGGACATATCGCCACCGAGGGTGCCGTTGATGCCGTGCTTCGAAATCAGGATGCGACCCTTGAGTCCAAGGCTCTCGGCCAGGTTCTTTTGCCAGAGCTGAACTGCCTCGGGGTCGGGCAGTGGGGTGAATCCGTAGTAAAGAATTATTTTTTGAAGTTCCACTTGGTAATTCTACCTTTTTAGGGGCAACTGGCCTATGAGCGAGTTGTTCAACAACGCCATTGTTGACTGATTGGTCAATAACTGTTAGGTTGATGACATGGCCAGACCAAGAGCATTCAACGAGGAAACCGTAATAGCGCAAGCGGCCGAAGCATTTGGCCGACTGGGATACGAGGCCTGCTCAATCGACGACCTGCTACTGGCGACGGGTTTGCAGCGCGGAAGTCTCTATAAAGCCTTCGGTTCAAAACGGAACATTTTTGAGCAGGTGCTAACCGCCGCTCTGGCTCAGGGATTTGAAACCAGAGGTCAAGATCTTGACCTGCTAATCACAGCGCTGAAAGAACTGGCACGAGACGATCAACCGATAGCCGCCCTGTGC
>CAZLWT010000192.1:0-3272 GCA_964563325.1 uncultured Rhodoluna sp.
GTTGCTTGATGCCGAGGTTTACCGTCTCGAAGCCGTTGTTGCTGAGAATAATGTCGACCAGGTTCTTGCCGATGTCGTGAACATCGCCCCTGACCGTGGCCAACAAAATGCGACCCTTGCCCGAGTCATCGGTTTTTTCGATGAAGGGTTCAAGGTGCGCCACGGCTGTCTTCATAACCTCTGCCGATTGCAAAACAAAAGGCAGTTGCATCTCGCCCCTGCCGAAAAGCTCGCCAACCACCTGCATGCCCTTGAGCAGGTGCTGATTGATAATCTCGAGTGCGCTTTTGCCCGCCGCCATTGCTTCGGCTAGGTCGGCTTCGAGGCCCTTTTTCTCTCCGTCGATGATTCTGCGTTCCAGTCGCTCATCCAGCGGCATCGCAGCCAACTCCTGCGCCCTCGACTGCCTTGCCGCGGCCGAATCGACCCCCGAGAACACATCCAAGAAATCGGTCAGTGGGTCGCGGGTCACGATGCCTTCGGAATCGTATTCGCGCTTGTCGTAAATCAGGTCCAGAGCAGCCTGCAACTGCTGCTTGGGAATTTGGTTGAGCGGCATGATGCGAGCCGCGTGAACGATTGCCGAGGTCAACCCCACCTTGACGCATTCGGCGAGGAACACGGAGTTGAGCACGTGTCTTGCCGCCGGGTTGAGCCCAAACGAGATGTTCGAGATACCGAGTGTGGTCTGGGCGCCTGGGTACTTGAGGTTGAGCAGCCGGATTGCCTCGATGGTTTCGATGCCATCACGTCGAGTTTCGTCCTGCCCGGTTGCAATCGGGAAGGTGAGGGTGTCTACGGTGATGTCAACCAAACGCATGGACCAGTTTTTCGTCAGGTCATCAATGAGTCTTGACGCAATCGCCAGTTTGGTCTCGGCGGTGCGAGCCTGACCGGTTTCGTCGATGGTAAGTGCCACTACAGCGGCACCGTGCTCACGAACCAGCGGCATGATGCGGGCGAATCTGGACTTGGGGCCGTCACCATCTTCATAGTTGACGGAGTTGATCATGGCCCGACCGCCCATGCACTCGAGGCCTGCCTGAAGAACGGCCGGCTCGGTAGAGTCAAGAACTAATGGAAGCGTGGTTGCCGTGGCGAGTCTAGAAACCAACTCGCGCGCGTCCCTCACTCCATCACGCCCAACGTAATCAACGCAGACATCTAGCAGGTGGGCACCCTCGCGGGTCTGTGATCGAGCAATCTCGATGCACTCATCCCAATTTTCGGCCAGCATGGCTTCGCGAAAAGCCTTTGATCCATTCGCGTTGGTTCGCTCGCCGATAGACAGATAGGTCATGGTTTGGTCGAAGGGTTGATGCTGATAAAGGCTGGCAAGCCCGGGCTCATCGATCAGTTCGGGGCGATGGGGTTGTTTGCCGAGGACTGCTGCTGCGATGGCAGCGATATGCTCCGGTGTGGTTCCGCAACAGCCACCCACCAATCCAGCGCCATAATCGTTGACGAATTGAAGTTGGGCGGTGGCAAGTTCGGTCGGCGTCAGTGGGTAATGAGCACCGGTCGGACCCAAAACCGGCAAACCCGCGTTCGGCATGACCACGACTGGCAGACTCGAAAACTTGGCGAGATAGCGCAGGTGCTCACTCATCTCGGTTGGACCAGTAGCACAGTTGAGGCCGATACCATCGATTCCCAGGGCGCTGAGCGAGGTGAGGGCGGCACCAATTTCGGAGCCTAGCAACATTGTGCCGGTGGCCTCTATGGTGACCGAGACAAAGATTGGAACTTGAATGTTGGTTTCAAGCATTGCCCTTTTGGCCCCGATTACCGCGCTCTTGGCTTGCAGTAAATCTTGAGCGGTTTCAATCATGACGGCATCGATTCCGCCGATTAGCATTCCCCTGGTCTGGGTTTGGTAAGCATCGCGCAGCACGGAAAACTTTTCGTGACCGAGGCTCGGCAATTTGGTGCCCGGCCCCACCGATCCAAGAACCCAACGGGGCTTTGCCTCGGTCGAGAACTCGTCGGCAGCCCGCCGAGCAATCTTTGCCCCGGCTAGAGCCAACTCTTCGATTCTCGACTCAATGTCGTACTCGGCAAGGTTTGCAAAATTGGCACCGAAGGTATTGGTCTCGATAGCCTCCGCGCCCGATTCCAGATAACGCGAGTGAATAGCCGAAATGATGTCGGGTCTGGTGATGTTTAACACCTCGTTGCAACCCTCGTAGCCTTGGAAATCTTCGAGGCTCGGCTTCGCCTCTTGAATCATTGTGCCCATTGCGCCATCGGCGACAACTACGCGACTGCGAACGGCTTCGATCAGGGCTTGTGATTTCGGTGTAAACATAGGCTTCTAAGTCTATCCGAGGGCTTAAACTTGAGGGATGCCAAACCATACATCGCTACACAGTAAACCCAGAGAGCAGATGCTTGGCAATACCGTGAGCGATTTGATTTCGGAGCGCTTGTCCGTTGACGAAAAAACCCTTTCCTTCGAATTTTTTCCACCTAGGGATGACCAGGCAGAGCTTGGGCTTTGGAAGACTTTTGACGCGGTCCTAGCAGCCGAGGCGGACTTTGTCTCGGTGACTTATGGGGCGGGCGGGTCTAATCCCGAGCGCTCCCTGGCGGTTGTTGATCGCATGGCTAGAGACATCACCACGATTGGGCACCTAACCTGTGTCGGGTCGACTCGGGCAGGGTCTCTCGAAGTTGTAAAGCGATTTGAGGCGGCCGGTGTCAAGTCGATTTTGGCGCTGCGTGGCGATGCGCCAAAGGACAACCCGGATGCCCTAGCCCAGGGTGAGATTAAGACCGCACTCGAACTGATCGAGTTGATTCGCGACTTCACGGATTTAGAAATCGGAGTTGCCGCCTTTCCGGAAGTTCACCCGGAGTCACCAAGTCTTGAACATGATGCCGCAGTCCTGAGACTGAAGCAGGAGGCTGGAGCAAAGTACGCAATTACGCAGCTGTTTTTCAGCGTCGAAAGTTATTTGCAACTATTGACGGCCAGTCATGCTGCCGGGGCGCAGTTGCCTATTGTTCCAGGCTTGATGCCGATCTCCAATGCCCAACAGGTAATTCGAATGGCCAACATGAGTGGCGCCTCAATTCCAGCACATCTGTTGCAACGCCTCGAAAGCGCAAGCGATTCGGAGTCTCGAAGAATCGGGATGGATTTCAGTGTCCAACTGGGAGCCAAACTTTTGGCAGCCGGCGCGCCTGGCTTGCATATCTTCACGCTGAATCAATCCAAAGCCGCCCTCGAACTGGCGCGGGGCGTATGACTTGTAGCCGGCTCGTAATAG
>CAZLWT010000193.1:0-3271 GCA_964563325.1 uncultured Rhodoluna sp.
ATAGCTGAAACTGGCCGACTGCGGGGTCCAACTTCCGAGGCTTACGCTCAGGGTCTCGCCAACCCGAACCGACTGGTTGCTGGCCACAATCACGGGGTTAGGGCCGGTGACCTGGGCCAGATAAACCACGAAGTCGATGCTGCTTGAACCGGTTCCGTCGGGGGTGGTCACTGAAACTTTGCCGGTGCTCGAACCGGCCGGCACCGTGAAGTCCAGCTGTGTGTCACTGATCACGCTGAATGAGGCCGAAGTTCCGTTCACCCTCACCGCAGTGGTGCCGGTTAGGTGGGTTCCGTTGAGGGTGACGTGAGCCCCCACAAGTGCCGAGCCGACAACAAAGCCGGTCACCGTTGGTGGGTTCAGGGTTGTGGCGGCTGGAATGTTGCCGCTGAGGGTATAGGCGCTGAGGCTTGCATAGTCGCTGTAGCCGGTGCTCAGGTTGCCCGAGCCAACGCCGTCAACCCAGATCGAATAGGTGCCGGCGGCCACCGTGGTGCTAAGGCTTGCCGATAGACCAGAGATGCCGGTGTCGGTGTCGCTACCGACGGCAGCCGAAACGGGATCGTTGCTAACCAAAACATTGCCGGCCGCGTCTTTTAGTTGCAGCTTCACATCAAGGTCTGGCGATACCGCCCCAACCGATGCCGTCAGATCAACCGCGCCACCGTCGGTGCTGAACTTGAAAACATCGACATCGTTTCGGTCTGATATCAGACCGGTCTTACTCAGCGCACCCGCGCTTAGAACCGTGGCCGCAGTCGCAGTATTGGCATAGTCATCGGCGATGGCATTGACCCCGGATGAGGTGATGATGCTTAGGTCGTCCTCGGTGTTGTTAGCGTTTGGGTACTCGCCCTGTGACCACTGAACCAGCGGCTTGTAATAGCCAACGCCCATGATTGGAGCCCAGACCCCGGCACCCTCGTAGTAGCCAACCGAGGCGGTGCCATCGTGACTCAACCCAAGGTTGTGGCCAACCTCATGGGTGGTGGCTTCGGCGATGGATTTGGTGTCTGCGGCACTCAGGTTTTTGGCAAACACCCAGGCCGACTGGTAGTAATCGTGATTCGAGTAATCATTGAACACATCGACGTAGGCGATGCCACCGCAGTTGCAGTTGGCGGCAATCATGTTGGTCATCGAGGTAATAACCGCGGTGGTGCCATAATTTTGGTCGTTGTAGCCCGAGCGGTTGATTGCCGCGTAGCCGGGATTTTTGGTGGTAACGTTCACGTCGAACGGGGCGTAATCCTCTGAAACCCGCTGCCACACCGAAATGATTGCCTGCCGTTCGACGGTGTTAAAAGTCGCCGAGTTGCCATCAAGATCAAATGGCACCGCATCAAAAGAACCAGCGGGCGCACCGTAGGCGCCGTTCCAACCGGTATTGCTTATGCCGGTCACACCATCAAAATCGAGGTAGATGGTTCGGTTTGAGCCGGCACGACTCTCCAGGTTGAAGGCATCGGCCGTTGCGATGGATGAAACCGCGGCTGACACAACCCCGGTGGCACCGGCAGTCGGCACCTGCCCGTTTTGGGTCGAGCTTTGTGACGGGTTGCGAGTATCCATCGCGGGTTCGACGAAGTAGGCCTTGCCGGTTTTGTCGACCCAGGCCGTAGAGTCGTTTTGCATCGCGATGCTGCGGTGCTGACTGAGTTTTGGATTTAGCTGACGCAGCCGTTGCTGACCCAGTTGCTTGGCCGCCGCCGAGTATGGAAGCGGCTGGCTGAAGACCTGTTTTGGAAGATTGTGCGCCGCGGCTGGGCTGTCAGCGTTCGCCGAGTTGAGCGTTGAACTCGAACTGAGCGCCCAAACCACAACTACTGCGGCGGTGAACGCCACCGGCAACCAGGCGGCTACAAGTTTATGAATCTGGCGGGTCTTCATGCTTTAACTTTAGGCGTCTAATCCTCGGGTTTTGCTGAGAGCGGCCGGGCCGCTCTCAGCTTTTACAATCCCGTGTTGTTACTTAACCAAGCCCGATACGGTGACCGTTTGGCTGGTTGAGTCAAAGAACGCTTTGCTCACCGAGAAAAGCACCGAAATCGTGGTGCCACGATCGGCGGCTACCAGTTGGTAGGTGGCGGAGGTAGCCGATGCAATCGCAACGCCATTTCGCATCCACACGTAGGTTAGCACTCCGCCGCCGGGTGAGGTCCAGGCCGAGGCACTGAGGGTTCGTCCAACGACGGCCGCGCCATAAACTGCCGCGTTCATGATTTTGATTTGCCCACCGGTGACTGGTCCAACCGACACACTGTTGGCAACCGTAGTCGTGAAGCCCTTCTTGGTTGCGGTCACCGAAACCCGAATGCTGTGGCCGATGTCCGACGAGGCCAACCAGTAAGTGGATGACGTTTGGCCACCGACAACGACACCGTCTCTGGTCCAAGCGAAAGTCAGGCTGTCAGGATTTGGACTCCAGGTGCCAGTTGTGGCCTGCAGTTTCTGACCGACGATCGTGGTTCCAGTGATGACCGGGTTGGTCTTGGTAAAGGTTCCACCGGTAATCGTCTGGGATTGGCTAGTCGTTTGCTGCAGATCGCTGTATCCAAAGCTGGTGCAGGTTAGTTTGGCATCGATTTTCTTGCCAGCCTCGGCAAGGGTTAGCAGGTAGCTGGTTGCCGCGCCGGCCTGAATGGTCACGCCATCGGCACGCCAGGTGACGACCAGGGAGTCGCAGACCGGAGTCGGCGTGAAACTTAACGCCAGTGAGTTGCCAACCGAGGTTGTGCCAGTGAGGGTTGCTGTCTTGGCGGTAAAGCTGCCCTTGGTGGTGAGGGTTTTTGCCGCACTGGTTGCCGAGGCAGCGCCTGAACCCGCAACCGAACCGGTAACGCGCACGCTGATGGAGTTAGAGAAGTCTGCACCAACCAATGTGTAGGTCGAGCTGGTGGCGCCGGAGATTGCATCTGCGTTGCGCAGCCACTGGTAGGTGAAAGTTGTGGCTGTCGGGTTCCATTTGCCGGCTGAGACGGTCAAAGTGCGGCCCACCTGCCAGGTTCCGCTAACGGTCGGGGTCGCGGTGATGATGCTTGCACCAAGAACCGCTGAGTCGTTGGCTACGGAACTAACCTCGAGTTGATCAAAGCCCAGGCGAACCGCCACGGCCCTCAATCTAATCTGGCTTCCAAGAGCACTGGCTGGAATGACCAGGGTTCTTGAGGCCGAAGACTGCAACAGGGTTTCGTTGCCACTCAAAATGGCTGACCAACGGTAGGTCACCGAATCCGCTGCCGGGGTGCTGCTGAGGGCAGTTGAGGTCAGG
>CAZLWT010000194.1:0-3242 GCA_964563325.1 uncultured Rhodoluna sp.
TTCATAAACACAAGCCCAAGGTTGAGCGCGCCTCTAAACCGATCGAAGTTTCACTTGCCCAGTTAGATCTGGATGACGTCTTAGATTTGCACCCTGGCGACCAGATCGAGGCCGATGCTCAGATTTTGCAGGAGTTTGGTCTCGAAGTCGATGAAAGTCTGCTAACCGGCGAATCGGATCCGGTTGCCAAGCTAGCTGGCGATCAACTGCTGACCGGCAGCAGCGTGCTGGCTGGCAAAGCCACCGCCAGAGTCACCAAGATTGGGCCAGAAACCTATGCCAGCCGCCTCACCCTTGAGGCCAGAAGGTTTTCGCTGGTCAACTCTGAGCTGCGAAACGAACTAAACCGAGTCATCAAATGGATCACCTGGGCGCTTCTGCCGATACTTCTTATAGTCAGCAACGGACAAATGCAGGCGGTTGGTGGTTGGCAGAAAGCTTTCGCAACCGGCAAATGGGTTGGGGCTTCGGTTGCCGCGGTGGCCGGCATCACCACCCTGGTTCCGCAAGGCCTAGTGTTGCTCACCAGCATCGCTTTTGCGGTGGCCGCGGTCAAGTTGTCACGCAAAAACGTTCTGTTGCAAGAGCTGGCCGCCGTCGAGGGGCTGGCTCGAGTCGATGTGATTTGCTTCGACAAGACCGGAACACTCACCGAGGGCGAAATTGTCTTTGATTCAATAATTACGATGGATGTTGGTTTTGACGACCAAACTCGCGGCTTACATGATGCCGACCTCGTGCTCGCGGTTTTTGCCAACGACCCTGACGCCAACGCAACGGCAAAAAGCCTGCGCGCAAAATACCCGCCGCAAGGCTCGAGCCAGAATTTGCCAGCGGTCAACAGTGCAATAGCCTTTGACTCGACGCGCAAGTGGAGTGCCTTCGGGTTTGAGGCGCAGCCTGAAAAACCGCAGCAGTTTTGGGTTTTGGGTGCCCCCGAGCTGGTGTTGAACCCTGCAGACAAGAACCACACCGCGACCTTCGAAATGGCCCAAGGACTTGCCGAGGAAGGAAAGCGAACCCTTGTCTTGGCGGCCTCTCAACTATCCTCAAGCGATTCGCAGTTGCCGGCCGACCTGGTTGCGATAGCCCTTGTCACCTTCGCCGAAAAGATTCGCCCCGATGCTAGGGCAACCCTCGACTACTTCAAAGCCCAGGGGGTTGGCCTAAGAATAATCTCGGGCGACAACCCAAAAACTGTGGCCTCGGTGGTGCGCCAAACCCTGCAAGACCCATCCATCGCTGGAATTGATGCCAGGCTGCTCTCGGGCGATGCACTAGCCAATGCGCTTGAAACCGAAATCGTTTTTGGCCGAGTCACCCCCGAACAAAAGCGCGACATGGTGCTTGCGATGCAGAGCCGAGGTCACGTTGTTGCGATGGTTGGCGACGGGGTAAACGATGCGCTTGCTCTCAAACGGGCCGATCTGGGAATAGCGATGGGCACCGGTTCTGAGGCGACCAAGGCGGTTGCCAATTTGGTTTTGCTCGACTCGAATTTCGCGGCCCTGCCCGGAGTGGTTGCCGAAGGGCGCCGAGTGATTGCAAACATCGAACGAGTTTCTAGGCTGTTCCTGACCAAAACCATTTGGGCGATCGTTTTGGCTTTGGTTTTTGGGGCACTCATGTGGGTTTACCCATTTGCCCCGAGGCACCTGACGGTGCTTGACGTGTTCATGATTGGCGTTCCGTCTTTCTTCCTGGCACTTCAACCGAACGCGCAACTTTATCGCGCCGGTTTCGTGCGCCGGGCCCTGGCCTTTTGCCTTCCCGCCGGGCTTTGCATTGGCATAGCAATAATCGGCTTGGATGTTGCCAATCGCGCGGCCGGTTTCAACCAGGCGCAGTCGCAAACCGCAACCTCGATTTTGATTGCGATTTCCGGGCTTTGGGTGCTCACCGTTTTGGCCCGACCGTTTCGCGGTTGGAGCCTGCCGATCGTGGTTGTTATGTACGCACTGTTCGTGGCCAGTTTCACCATCACCGGGTTTGCCGACTTCATCGGCTTTACAAGTTTGACCTCCGGCGAACTGGTTGCCCCGATTGGGATTGCGCTCATGGTTTGCGCCATCGTAGAAATACTCAACCATTGGATTTCGGGCGGTGCTAACTGGTTGACAGGCCGCGGTTCAAGGCCAACTTCCCAGTAAACTCGGTGAGGGGCGACAGTAAGGTTTCGGGTTTGAGCATTCACACGTTTTTAAAGGGTTCAGAAGACTGGTGGCGTCAGGCCGTCGTTTATCAGATTTACCCTAGGAGTTTTGCCGACTCCAACAGTGATGGCATTGGCGACCTCAAGGGAATCATCAGTCGAGTTCCCTACCTAAAATCACTTGGAATCGATGCCGTTTGGCTGAGTCCCTTTTATCCATCGGCGCTTGCTGACGGCGGTTATGACGTTGACGATTACCGCAACGTTGACCCAAGAATCGGCACCCTAAAAGACTTTGACAAGATGATCGACACCCTGCACGCCGAGGGCATTCGCGTCTTCGTCGACATTGTGCCAAACCACTCTTCAGACCAGCACGAATGGTTTCAGGCTGCCCTAAAGGCCGGCCCCGGAAGCCCCGAGCGCGATCGCTACATTTTTAGAAACGGCAAGGGTGAGCACGGTGCGATTCGCCCGAGCGAACTAGTGAGCCACTTTGGCCCAACCGCCTGGACCCGGGTCACCGAACCAGACGGCTCACGTGGCCAGTGGTACCTGCACCTTTTTGCCAAGGAGCAACCGGACTTCAACTGGGATAACCCCGAGGTTCGCGAGGATTTTATTCACACCCTGCGTTTTTGGTCAAACCGCGGCGTTGACGGGTTTCGCATCGATGTTGCCCACGCCCTGGTGAAAGACCTGAGCGAGCCGCTTTTTGAGCGCGAGTCCTATGACGTTTCGGTCATGAAAGACGACGGCACCGACAAGCTGTTTGACCGCGACGAGGTTCACAAGATTTACCGCAGTTGGCGCAAGGTATTCAACGAATACGACCCTCCGCGCGTTGCCGTTGCCGAGGCTTGGGTGCCAGCCAACCGACGTGC
The DNA here is from genome assembly GCA_964563325.1 of uncultured Rhodoluna sp. Taxonomy (GTDB): domain Bacteria; phylum Actinomycetota; class Actinomycetes; order Actinomycetales; family Microbacteriaceae; genus Rhodoluna. The sequence continues at coordinate 3,037 of CAZLWT010000194.1, forward strand.
CGCCTATGCCAGCAAAGAAGGCTTGGGGCAGGCCTTCAACTTTGACCTGCTTGGAACCCCTTGGAATGCCAGGAAGTTTCGCAAGACCATTGATTACAATCTGCTCGAGTCAATCAAGGCTGGGTCGTCAAGCACCTGGGTCTTCTCGAACCACGACGTAGTCAGACATGCCACGCGTTTTGGGCTGCCGACCGGATTCGATTGGG
>CAZLWT010000195.1:0-3230 GCA_964563325.1 uncultured Rhodoluna sp.
CCGGTGAACACCGCTGAAGCCATTTTGGCCTTCGGTTGCCAATCGGTTGACCAGGTGCGCGAACTTACCTCGAAAGCAATCCAGCTTGGTGCACGAAAAATAAATGACCCTCAAGACCTGGGCTTCATGTTCAGCTGGGGCTTTGAAGACCTAGATGGTCACCTTTGGGATTTGTTCTGGATGAATCCGGAACACGTGCAGACGGACTAAGCAGAGCATCGAGTAAAAATCTTAGGTGTTCGAGTCGTGCCGCTATTTTGCGACGATTGAACCCTCGAGTCTGGTGCCCGAACGTATGGTGTTGTAGATGGTTCCGAATTTCATCACGTTCTTGTGCAATAGGTCTAGTTTGGCCTGGTTGGCCGTCGTATCCATCGTCACTAAATAGGTGATATCTTCTATTCTTGCCTCGTCTTGTGGGCGATGAGCCGTTAGGGCAACGTGCACCGAATCGTAGGCAATGCCCAAGGTGCCGGCGACCCGCTCTATTCCCTTGATTATGCAGGCGGCTTGCGCGGCGAGCAACAGTTCGACCGGGTTTAGAGCGTCTAGACGACCGGCCATGCTGGTGTCAATCGTCAATGTGGCTTGCTTTGATGTGACGATGGATCCTGATGCGTCAGTGCGGTCGGCTTGAACCTCGAATGTCATCATGTTTTTCACCTTAGAGTTCGAACAACTTTGAGAGTTGCTGCCAGCGTTCTTGGTTCACCTTGTACCAAACCCAAGTTCCGCGCTTATCGCGTTCGATAAGGCCAGCCGCGGTGAGCACCTTCAGGTGATGACTGACCGTTGGTTGGGTCAGCGCCAGTGGTTCGGTTAGATTGCAGGCACAGGCCTCGGAGTTGGCGCTTGCATTGATAAAACTAATGAGTTGGATTCGAGTCGGATCAGCAATCGCTTTTAGCAGGGACGCTAGCTGTTCTGCCTGCGGTCGTTCAATCGCGGCGGCGAGGCCTTCTGGGGCACAACGTTCGACATCGACTAGGGATAGCTGAAGTGTTTTCATCACACGAACCTCATCACAAAAAGATGAACATTTAGCAAAAATAGACAAGTGTCTATGTTCCCTAGTGTAAACATAGATAAACATCTATGTAATGAAAAGGTTTTCGAGTGGCAAAAACCCTCAGTAAAGTAGCAGCGGAGTTCGCCGGCACAGCACTTCTGGTCTGCGTGGTTGTCGGCTCTGGAATCATGGGCTCAAACCTTTCGCCTGATTCGGGCGTTGCTCTGCTAATTAACGCTTTTTCGACAATTTTCGCTCTGGCCTTGCTGATTCTGCTTCTCGGGCCGATTAGTGGGGCTCACTTCAACCCCGTGGTTTCTTTGGTGCAACTCTTCTCTCGCAATCAGAAACCTCTAGAAGCATTTTTCTACATCTTGGCACAGGTTGCCGGTGCCATAACCGGTGCCATTCTGGCCAACGTGATGTTTGATCTGTCTGCCGTCCAGGTTTCGGGGCATGACCGCGTAAGCCTGGGAACGCTAGTCGGTGAGGTGCTGGCCACTGCTGGCCTGATTGCGGTGATCGGTATTCTCTCGCATCGAGATCAGGGCAAGTTGATACCTGTAGCCGTTGCCGCCTGGATTGGCTCGGCTTACTTTTTCACCTCTTCAACCTCATTTGCCAACCCCGCGGTCACCATTGGCCGGGTATTCAGCGACACGTTCGCCGGCATCGCCCCAGCTTCGGTACTGCCATACATTGCCGCCCAGCTCATTGGTGCGGCACTTGGAGTCTTACTTGTGAATGGGGTGTCGAATGCCAACTAACCATCCAGCGGTACTGTTTGTTTGCGTTCACAACGCCGGTAAATCGCAGATGGCGGCAGCACTCATGCGAGCCAAGACGGGCGATTCGATAACAGTCCTGTCTGGTGGAACTCATCCAGGAGACTCTCTAAACGCTGAGGCTCAAATCGCGGCGCAAGAACTTGGTGCTTCGATGGACGGCGAGCACCCGAAAGAAATTGCCGATGAGATCTTCATGAACGTCGACCGAATAGTGATACTCGGCAACGAGGCAAAACTAACCGCGATTGAGGGCATGCGCGGCACCATTGAAACTTGGCTAACTCCAGAACCTGGCCCCGAAGCCGGGGACAAGCTGGCGCAGACCCGAATCGTGCGTGACGACATTGCTCGCCGAATCGATGACTTGTACAACGAACTAACCGAGAACTAGGAGCAGAAATGTCAGAGAAAAAAGCAGCAGTCCTATTCGTCTGCGTCCATAACGCAGGACGCTCACAGATGGCTGCCGGTTACCTGCAGCACCTCGCCGGTGATCGTGTTCAGGTTCTCTCAGCAGGAACCGAGCCGAAGGATCAGGTAAACCCGTCGGCAATAGCTGCGATGGCGGAAGAAGGCATCGACATTGCCAACAGCACTCCGAAGGTGCTCACCACCGAGTCGGTCAAAGACTCTGATTATGTAATCACCATGGGTTGCGGCGATGCCTGCCCGTACTTCCCTGGCAAGACCTATCTAGACTGGCCGCTGAATGACCCTGCTGGAAAAGGCGTCGAAGAGGTTCGCCCAATCCGTGATGAAATTCGCAAGAAGGTCGAAGCCCTGATTGCAGAGATAGACGCCAAGTCCTGACCCTAGCGAGTTAGGCGCCTAGAATCGTTCACGAGGTTGGCTGAATCCTCGGCATTCACCGCCTACTTCTGAGAAAGGCGCTCTTTAGCTGTGTTTCGCTTTCCAAGAGCCGGCTGAAGCTTTCCAACCTTGCCGAATCCGAAGGCCGGCATGTTGGCATAGACACTCTCGGTCTTGCCCGGCTCGATCACATAGGTTTCATGCCAGATTCCAACCGCATCGGTCTTGCGCGCCCGTCGGTTATAGGCACCCCAAGCCGGCAGGTGGTTTGAACCAGAGGCTTTGGCATAGGCGATTAGCTTCTCAGAGCTTTCCCAATACTGCATGATGATCAGGGTTCGCCCAACTGCCATTTCATAAGACTTGAATCCGAGTTCGCGATGGATGTGCAGTTCTTTCAACATTGGGCCCATCGCAAGAAAGACGGGCAGCCACCGGTGGATTGCAAACCAGTTGTTCACTCGCATGCCGATGAGGAAAAGCACGAAGCTCTCATCGGTTGTAGCGGTCATTCGCTCTTTGATTACTTTTGCTATGTCGAGTCCTTCGCACCGGTGTTTATTTATTGTTTACAAGTAAACTAAATTCATGCAAGAAAAGCGAATTACCTTCCTGCTCAATCA
>CAZLWT010000196.1:0-3226 GCA_964563325.1 uncultured Rhodoluna sp.
ATGACCAGACTGCGACTTGGGGTTATGGGTGGCACATTTGACCCAATTCATAACGGTCACCTTGTTGCCGCAAGCGAAGTGCTTAGCAAATATCACTTGGATAAGGTGATATTCGTGCCGACCGGTGAACCTTGGCAAAAGCGGACCGTTTCAGATGCCGAACATCGTTATCTGATGGCGGTCATTGCCACGGCTTCAAACCCAAACTTCGTGGTCAGTCGCGTTGATATCGACCGAACCGGACCAACCTACACGGTTGACACCCTGAACGACCTAAAAGCCCAATACCCCGACGCCGACCTGTTTTTTATCACCGGTGCCGATGCCATATCTTCAATCGCGACTTGGAAAGATACCGGCAGCATTTGGGGTCTTGCCAAGTTCATTGCGGTAACTAGGCCCGATCACGAGCTGCAACTGCCCGAGGCCCCGGCCGGAGCGATCGAAGTTTGCGGCATTCCCGCCCTCGCGATATCCTCAACCGATTGCCGAAATCGGGTTCGACTCAACGAGCCGGTTTGGTACCTCGTTCCAGACGGCGTGGTTCAGTACATTTCTAAACATCAGCTGTATCGAGGTGCGGCATGACCGCCGAACAACTTCCATCGCGCCGTGAACTGCGAGAAGCGCAGCGACTGAGCGAGCTTGCGGGGCAGCAGGGCCAAGTTGCGCCCGTTGCAACGCGCAGACAAATCAGAGAACTTGAACGTGCTCAGCAGCCTGTAGCGGTTTTACCTCCGGTTGCCGAGCCAGCGGTGCCGGTTCTTGCACCAGTGCGCCCTCGCATCAGGTCGTTGCCGACCGAACCACCCGTTCTCGAACCAGTTGTCCAACCAGTTGACGTGGAACTGCAGGTCGCCCCGCCAATTGTTCAGCCACCCGTTCAGCCACCTGTCCAGCCAGTTTCCGATTTGCTACCGAACCTGACACGGCAACTGCCGCCGGGATCGGTGCCTACCTCGCAACCCTGGTCACTTACCGACACCGGTTCGATTTTCACAATGTCACCAACGCCGGGGGTTGCGCCGCAAACCGCATCCATCGTCATTGCAACACCGTTTGACCCTTTGAGCTTTACCGGCCCAATACCCACCGCGGGTGCTAGAACCGGGTCAATCACAATACCCTCGTTGGCTTCGGCAACCGCTGAAGTTTCGCTTGCAAAAGCCGCTAATGACGCCGACCTAGCTTCGGCATTAGACTCTAGTGGTGCCTATGTTGCCGGAATACCTCCGATAGCCGCTGCAGGGGTAATCAGGAGTCGCTCTAAAGAGAGCGCTTTTCCACAAAAACTTAGAAGAGGCAAAGGCCAGCTTTATCTGGTGCTTACCACCGTCTTGCTCATGGCAGCGGTGCTAGGTCTCACCTTGGCTGCGTTTCTTCTCGGCATTTTCAACTAGCAACTAAAGGAATCAGTGACCGCTACAGCCAAGGCCATCCACTCTGCAAACATCGCAGCTCGGGCCGCTTCAGACAAACTTGCCGAAAACATCATTGCACTTGACGTTACCGAGCCATTGCCACTCACCGATATATTCGTGCTGGCATCTGGTCGCAACGAGCGTCAGGTGGCATCGATTGCCGATGAGATCGAGGCCCAGATGCTGGAAGAGGGCATCAAGACTCTTCGTCGCGAGGGAAAATCCCAAGCAAGATGGATTCTTCTAGATTTTGGTGACGTGATTTGCCACATCATGCATGAGGAAGACCGCATGTTCTATTCAATTGAAAGACTCTGGAAGGACTGCCCGGTCATCAAACTGGACGTGGTCCCTGCAAGCGAGTAAAAATCGTGTAAACTGTTCAAGTTGCTTAGGCAATGAACGGGCCTGTGGCGCAGCTGGTAGCGCACCTGCATGGCATGCAGGGGGTCAGGGGTTCAAATCCCCTCAGGTCCACAGAAAAAATCTTCCCGAAAGGGAGGATTTTTTTCTTTAAGCTGAAGGATTCACCCGAAATGCTCTCGAAAGTTAAATAACCGTTACGGTTTCGATTTGGCAACCTGGCCTAGGCGCTATTTCTCAATGCAAAGTCTAGGATTATTGGGAAGAGACAGTGATGTCGTAAAGATGGCAGGCAATCTAGCCCCCATTCCAGCAATCGAGTTAGTTGGGGTATCCAAAACATTTGGAGCCGTCACCGCTGTTCAAAATTTAGATTTGGTCATCAACGATGGAGAATTCTTCTCGATGTTGGGGCCGTCTGGCTCAGGTAAGACAACGGTCCTAAGAATCATCGCGGGGTTCGAGCCCGCAACTTCAGGAACCGTAATGCTAAACGGTGAGGACGTAACCTCGAAGGCTCCGTTTGATCGCGATGTAAATACGGTCTTTCAGGATTACGCCCTATTCCCACACATGACCGTTTTAGAGAATGTTGCCTATGGATTGAGGGTGCGCGGGGTAGCAAGGGCTGATCGAACCGCCCAGGCCCTCGAGGCACTGCGCATGGTGCAACTCGAGGGATTCGAGAACCGGAAGCCAAGTGAATTATCGGGTGGCCAACGCCAGCGAGTTGCCCTGGCCAGAGCAGTCGTCGTGAAGCCAAAGGTTTTACTTTTGGATGAACCACTCGGTGCGCTGGATTTGAAGTTGCGTGAACAAATGCAGATTGAACTCAAAGAGTTGCAGCGCGAACTTGGAATCACCTTCATTTTCGTGACCCACGATCAAGAAGAGGCGCTAACGCTCAGCGATCGAGTGGCCGTCTTTAATCAGGGACGAATCGAACAAATCGGCACACCGAGGCAGCTCTATGAGCACCCGGAATCTGAGTTCGTCGCTCGCTTTGTTGGCACCTCAAACTTTTTCAGTGACGCCGAGGCGGCAAGCCTGCTTTCCCAGCCGGTCGCTTGTTCGGTGCGCCCAGAAAAGATTGAAATTCGCGACAGCGCTCAAGCTCAAAGCGGTGCGGCCGTTTTGCCTGGAACCATCCTCGAGAGCATTTACATCGGTTCTGCCACCCGTTTGATTGTTGAAATCGAGGGGGGTAAGAAGATCACAGTCTTACGTCAGTCCAGTGCCGGCAGAGAAGTTAACTTTGAACGCGGGCAACAAGTTTTCATCGAGATTCGCAACGCCGATCTCGTGCCAATGAAGAAATAGGAGAAGCAAATGATAAGCAAGACAGCAATGAAGTTGTCTGCGCTAACCGCAGCTGCCGCTTTGGCGTTGACCGGTTGTGCAACGGCAACACCTAGCCCGACCTCAACGGTTCAAACAGCACT
>CAZLWT010000197.1:0-3167 GCA_964563325.1 uncultured Rhodoluna sp.
CGCAGTCGCGGGTCATGTTCGCGGTTGGGAAACCGATTTTGCGGCCTATTTTCAAACCGTGCTCAATAACTCCGGTGGTTTTGTGGTTTCGACCAAGCAGCCCGGCCGCGGCCATGACATCCCCGCTATCGAGCAGGTCTCGAATCAAAGTGGTCGAAATTCGCCTGCCGTTGATGAGCGCTCCCTCGACCGCTCTAACATCGAATCCAAACTCAATCCCCAGCGACTTTAGTTCGGCGAGATCGCCTTGGGCTCCGGCGCCGAATTTAAAGTCATCACCGACTATCACCAGTTTGGTTTTCAGAAAGTCAACCAAAATTGCCTCGACAAACTGTCTTGGGCTGAGCGAGGCAAACCAGATGTCAAAGGAAAGCTGTAACTCTAAGCCGATGCCGAACTGTTCAAGCAACTGTTGCTTTTGGGAATTTCCAATGACTGGAAGCGGAATGTGCTGTGGGTTCAAGACGGAGTTTGGGTGCTGCTCAAAGGTGATTACAGCAGAGTCCAATCCAAGCGACTCTGCTTCATCAAGCAGTTGCTGCAACACCAATTGGTGTCCCAAATGGATTCCATCATATTTTCCGATGGTCACCGCACGCCCGATTGCAACTTCTGGGGCGCCCTCGAGCGAGGTCAATAGTTTCATCTACTTCGGTTCCTTCGTGGAATTTCTCGATCTCAACCACATGATTCCTAGGATTGGCAGCAGCAGTGGAATGTATCCATAGCCGGCACCAAAGAATGACCACACGGTCTTTACCGACTTACCCGCATAGGTGAACAGCGCGGGGTACAAAAAGCTCAAAGTTCCTATCGCCAGAACTCCAACCAACTCAAATAGCACCGTGCTCCAAGCTATTTTTCTCCAGGTCTGCCCTGAGCTAGCAAGGGCGACCGTGGCAAGAATGTACACCAAGGCTGACAGGGTCGACAGAGTGTATGGAATCGGGGCCTGGTCAAACTTGGTTAGCAACTCAAAACTTGCCCGACCAGTGGCCGCCAATGCCAGCACCGCGTAAGCAGCGATGAGGATTCGACCAGAACCGAGCTGACGGGAGGATCTTTTTGTTTTCGTCATCTTGCTAGCCTAACCAACCCATAGTTGTTGCATTCGAACTAACATGACGGCCACAACCAACGGCGCGATTCCGAGCACGATGGTGGACTGTTTGGTGCGCTCAACGGTGCCCCAAAAGGTTGCGCCCAGCGGAATCAAAAGTGCAACCAGAAGTTAGCCAATGAACTCAAACAGGTTTGCCGCCGAGGTCTGCCCACCGGCAAGCAAAATAATCGTTGCGATCAGTTGACCAAGTAACGCAAGTTCAACCACCGCCAACGCGCCGAGGCTAAAGAGGCTTGGCACTCTACCAAGCAATCCGAGGGCTAAGTTGCTTAGGCCGGCAAGCGAAGTGACGGCTAGCTCGATAACCAGAAGCCAAGAAATCATTTGTTTCGGTTCCTTTGATATTTAACGGGTCTCGGGTTGAAACACGACGAGAGATTTAAGGCGCTTACCCGCTCTGGTCAAGATTGCGCCGAGCGCACCGTCGGGGCCAATACCCGCAATCGGCAAGTCCGCATCCCCCGAAATGTCGCCGAGTGAAATCTGCTTTCCGTGTCGAAGGTCAATCATGTCTTGCTGCGTCAGCTGTCGGGGACTAAAGAGTTCGGTTGCGACCTGTACGGCCGGCACGACTTTTAGGTTCTCAGCGCTAACGCTTTGCATTGGCTGAGCATCGGAAACTTGGTACTTACCGATTCGGGTTCGACGCAGGGCAATTAGGTGGCCACCAACCCCGAGGAGTTCGCCCAAATCACGGGCCAGTGCGCGAACGTAGGTGCCTGAGGAGCAATCGATTACCACCTGCAAATCCCAAAACGCGTGTCCATCTTGCAGATTGAATTGCGCCGGGCTTTGAAGCTCAAATCGAGTAATTTCGACCGGTCGAGCCTTGAGCACCACCTCATCACCGCTTCGCACCATGGCATAGGCCCGCTGACCGTCAACCTTGATGGCGCTAACCGAACTGGGAACCTGCGAGATTGGTCCCCGAAGGGTATCCATCGCCGCTTCAATCGCTTCGGACGATATCGCCTCAACCGTGGCCCGATCCGCGATGGATAGAAACTCAGACTCGCGATCATCGGTCACCGTGCTGGCGCCGAGCCGAATCGTGGCCTCATAGGTTTTGGTTTCGCCAACCAGAAAAGTCAGCAACTTGGTCGCACCGTTTACACCGAGAATCAGCAGTCCGGTGGCCATCGGGTCTAGCGTGCCAGCGTGGCCTACCGCCCTGGTGCCCGCAAACTTGCGGGTTTTGGCAACGATATCGTGGCTGGTCCAACCCTCTGGCTTATCGATTAGCACCAAGCCGCTGCCGGCGGACATTAGTTCGCTTCGTCGCTGGATTCGTCTAGTGAAACTCGAGGTTCCTTATAAGGGTTTTCCTCGCCAGCAAACTTCGCCTTGGCTGCCAATCGAGCCACCTCGGCATCGCGATGGCGGGCCGCTGTCAAAAGATCGTTCATGTGAGCCGCGGTCTCAGGCACCTCATCGGTCTGAAACTCAATCGTCGGGGTTAGCCGAATCGAGAGATTCTTTCCAACGTCACCACGGATTCGACCGCGGTTCTTTTCGATGATTTCTGCGGTGCGTGCCTTGTCTTCGGGGGTACCAAAAACGGTGTAGAAAATATTGGCATGCTGCAGGTCAGGGGTTACCTTGACGTCGGTGATGGTCACGAAACCCAGATCGGGGTCTTTTACAACCCGATCCAGAGCTTCGGCGACTAAAACCTTGATGCGTTCGGCTAGCTTTCTAGCGCGAGCGATATCGACCATGATTATTCCTTATCGAAAGCGACTAGACGCGAGGCTTCTCGCGCATTTCGTAGGTTTCAACAATGTCTTCGAGTTCCAGCTCGTTGAATCCATTGAGGCCGATACCACATTCGTAGTCGGTCTTGACTTCGGTGGCGTCATCCTTGAAGCGCTTGAGCGAATCAATCTTGAGGTTCTCGGCGATGACCTTGCCACCGCGCAACACCCGAGCCAACGAGTTTCGGCGGATGCTTCCGCTGCGCACGATCGAACCGGCGATGGTGCCAACCTTGGACGACTTGAAGAGCTCGCGAACTTCGGCGGTGCCGAGTTGCGCTTCTTCGTAC
>CAZLWT010000198.1:0-3159 GCA_964563325.1 uncultured Rhodoluna sp.
CACCCATTTCCCTTCTCAGCTGAAAGGCACCAAGATGCTCAACCAGACTCGACGCCTAGTCGCCATCCTCGGCATTGCCACGCTTGCCATCGCCGTTGCGGCCACACCAGGCAGCGCCATCAGTGCACACTCGGCTGTCACGTCGCGCACCCTCTCAGCCAACAAAATCCTGATGGCAACTGCCATCCCGCTATCGGCAACATGCGGGCAGACCATCAAGTTGACCGCGCCCAAGGTGTCCCCCGGCGGAAAACTGACCTACCAGTGGTTCCTGGCTGGCAAAGCGATCAAGAGCGCCACCCGCACCACCCTAAAACTCACCCCTGCCCAAATGGGTAAGACCCTATACGCTCAGGCAACCGCTAAGTTCAAGACCGGCAAGGCACTGCTCAATAAGTCCAACGTCATAACGGTTGGCAACATCTACGCCGCCAAGCCAACCCTCGCCTTCAGCGATGACACTCGGCTCGAGGTGGCATCATCCATCGCGGTTTCAACACCGCCCACCGAGGATGTCAGTTTCAGCTGGAGCATCGACGGCGTAAAGCATGAGCTTGCCGACAAAGACACCTTTATGATTACCCCAGAGACGGCGGGCAAGAAACTGCAGTTGATCGCGACCTATGCGGCGCCCGGCTACCTTGCCACCGAGATTAAGTCTTTGGCCTTTGATGTTCCAGTTGCTGGAGCACCCGTTTTGAAGACCCTGTGGGAACAGAACTTTGATGGTGCGGCCGGTTCAAGCGTTGACGCAGCCGCCTGGACCCCGGCGATTGGCGACGGCCATGATGACCCAGCCGGCGATGGATGGGGCAACGGCGAACGGCAGTATTACAACGCCGATCAGGTCAAGCTAGATGGCAACTCTAACCTTGTGCTTTCGGCCGCCAAAGTCGCTGGGCAACCAAGCGCTCCGGCCTGCCACTATGGCACCGAATATGCACCTGGCAACTGCGAGTGGGTCAGCGGGCGCATCGACACTTACAACAAGCTCGGCTTCAAATACGGTCGCATGGAAGCAAGAATCAAGGTCACCGATGGTCAGGGAGTTTGGCCGGCCTTCTGGATGCTAGGCGCTAACCGCCTGACCACTCGTTGGCCACTCTGCGGAGAGATCGACATCGCCGAATGGCGCGGTCAGGACCTATCGAAGGTGCAGCAGACCTTGCACATGCCACGATTCTTTGCCGGAGCAGGCCCAACCAAGTCGGTTGACCTGGTTGGCTCAAACGCGGCCAGTTTTCACACCTACGCCGTTGACTGGACCAAGAACCGCGTCACCTGGTCGGTTGACGGTGTCACCCAGCGCACCTTCACCACGGATGAATCCGGCACTCTCAAATGGCCGTTCAACGCCGAACAATACCTGTTGCTAAACGTTGCCATGGGCGGTGGCTTCGTCGGGGGCATCGACCCATCTGTAAATGCAGCATCCATGACCGTTGACTGGATCAGGTATTCCTCGGTCAATGGCATTGGCGAACTAATCACCCACTAAAGTTAGGCTCAAAATTCTTACCAAAAAAATCGGCTCGGCCCTAGTTGCCTCTGCCCTGGCTCTAACTCTCCTCACCGGAATGCAGCCCGCTACTGGTCAGGTTGGCCACGCTGATCTGGTTGGCACGCGCAATGGTCAGCCAAGCCTGACGGTCGCCAACAAGGCACTGCGCTACTTGACGGCTCCAAGCATCCCAACCTCGGCTGGCACTGGTATGACCATAAAGTCGACCGCAACCAAATGGGCTAACCCGGCACCGGTGAAGCGCAGCTACCAGTGGCTACTTAGTGGCCGGCCAATCAAAGGCAAGACCAGCACAAGCCTAAAGTTGGCAACCAGCTATCTTGGCAAGCGAATCAACCTTCGAGAAACCGCAACCTTTAAGAACCGAACCACCGCGGTAGCTACCTCAAACGCCCTGATAGTCGGTCAAATCATCGTGACTGGCAACCCGGTCATATCATTCGCTGCCGACTCAGACACGGTGATGCAGATCGTACTTCCAAGTGCCAGTCCAGCTGGCGCTAAGGCCATCATCGCTTGGCAGCGCGGGCTTGATGACGTTGCTGGCGCAACCAGCGCTACCTACACGGCAACTGACAGTGATTTTGGAATCACCTTCACAGGTTCAGTGAGGTATGCCCTGAAGGGCTACCAGACCACCGAGCCACTGTATTCGCAGCAGTTATTCGTGGCAGACCCAAACGCCAACGGCCCAGGAGTCAAGGCTTTGGTTTGGCAGCAGGACTTCAACGAAGCTGCTGGAACCAAGGCGGACAGCAGCATTTGGAGCAATGACATCGGTGACGGCAGCAGTTTCGGCAATCCTGGCTGGGGAAACTCCGAGCGTCAGTATTACACCGCCGACAGCGTAGCAACCGATGGCAATGGTTCATTGGTCCTGAGCGCTAGCCGCGACGCCAGCCAGTACAACTGCTACTACGGCACCTGCGAATGGAAGAGCGGAAAGATCACCACCAAGGGCAAACTTGGCTTCAAGTACGGTCGACTCGAGGCTCGCATCAAGAACGCAACCGGTAAGGGAACCTGGCCAGCTTTTTGGATGCTGGGTGCGAACTACCGCGAGGTTCCTGGGCAAAGCGCCGACTGGCCGTTCTGTGGCGAGATTGATATCATGGAGACCACCGGTGACAACCCGCTGACAAACTTTGGCACCCCGCACAGCCCAGACTTCCACACTGGCGGCACCTACCAGTTCACCGAACCTTCGGCTAATGCGTATCACGATTACGCCATCGAGTGGACTAGAAACCACATCGCCTGGTATGTCGACGACGTGAAGTACTACGAGGTCAGTGCCGCGCTTTACGGCAACAACTACTACCCGTTCAACAACGAGTTCTACGTTCTGTTTGACCTTGCAATGGGCGGTGCCTGGCCAGGCAACGTGGCCTCCAACGTGCAGAGCGCCAGGCTGTCAGTCGACTGGCTGAAGTTCTACACAATCGATGGTGTGGGTCAGGTAATCACTCACTAGCCTCGCGTTATCGAAGAGAAAAGCCCCCGCGGTCTTGACCGTGAGGGCTTTTTTCGTTACCGATCGAGGTTAGTTTTCAGGAGCCGCCGTTGGCTGTGGCAAACCCTTTGAAACTAAGGCAAGCGACTCACCGCGAATGTTCTCAGGCAGAGCCACAACGTTC
>CAZLWT010000199.1:0-3139 GCA_964563325.1 uncultured Rhodoluna sp.
CAAGCGCATGTCTGGCTTTGAGGTCTTCTACCCAATGGGTTGGGATGACAATGGTCTGCCAACTGAGCGTCGCGTGCAGAACTACTTTGGGGTTCGTTGCGACCCCGCCCTCCCCTTCATCGAGGGCTTCGTGCCACCGTTTGAGGGTGGCGATGGCAAGAGCAGCAAGGCAGCCGACCAGGTTGCCATTTCACGCAAGAACTTCATTGAACTGTGCGAGCGCCTAACTCACGAAGACGAGAAGCAGTTTGAGGCGCTTTGGCGCCAGCTTGGTGCCTCGGTTGACTGGAACCAGACCTACCAGACCATTTCGAAGACCGCTCAGGCTGTATCTCAGAAGGCCTTCCTCAACAACCTTGCCCGCGGCGAGGCCTATCAGTCGATGGCCCCGACCCTTTGGGACGTCACCTTTAGAACCGCCGTAGCCCAAGCCGAGCTAGAGGACCGCGAACAGCCAGGTGCTTACCACCGCATCGGGTTCAACGTTGATGCGAGCCTCATCGAGGGTGGCAAGCTCTTCATCGAGACCACCCGCCCAGAACTCTTGGCCGCCTGTGTGGCTTTGGTTGCCCACCCAGATGATGAGCGCTACCAGCACCTATTCGGCAAGACCGCCCGCACTCCGCTGTTTGACGTCGAGGTTCCGGTGGTTGCCCACCGCCTGGCTCAGATTGACAAGGGTTCTGGCATAGCCATGATTTGTACATTCGGTGACGTCACCGACGTTATTTGGTGGCGCGAACTCGACCTTCCAAACCGGGCAATCATGGGCTGGGATGGCCGCATCATCACCGAGATGCCAGACGTGATCACGGCCGAAAGCGGAGTTTCCGCATTCGCCGAGATTGCCGGCAAAACGGTGTTCTCTGCCAAGCAGCGAATCGTCGAACTGTTGACCGAGTCTGGTGATTTGGTTGGCGAAATCAAGCCAATCGTGCACCCGGTCAAGTTCTTCGAAAAAGGCGACCGACCACTAGAGATAATCTCAACTCGCCAGTGGTACATCAGAAACGGTGGCCGCGACCAGCAACTGCGCGACCGCCTCATCGAACTTGGCAAGCAACTCAACTTCCACCCAGACTTCATGCGGGTTCGCTATGAGAACTGGGTCAATGGCCTAACCGGCGACTGGCTCATTTCGCGCCAGCGCTTCTTCGGTGTGCCGATTCCACTCTGGTATGCCTTAGATGCCAATGCCGAGCCTGATTTTGATCGAGTTCTTGCACCGGAGGCCGAGCTTTTGCCGGTTGACCCGTCAACCGATGTTCCTGCCGGATACACCGAGAGCCAGCGTGGCGCAGCCAACGGCTTTATCGGCGAGCTTGACATCATGGACACCTGGGCCACTTCCTCGCTCACCCCGCAGCTTGCCGGTGGCTGGATTACCGACCCCGAACTGTTCAACCTCGTGTTCCCCTACTCACTTCGCCCACAGGGCCAAGACATCATTCGCACCTGGTTGTTCTCAACCGTCCTGCGTTCGCAGCAGGAACACGGCCGCCTGCCTTGGTCAGATGCCGCGCTTTCGGGTTGGATTCTCGACCCTGATCGCAAGAAGATGTCAAAGTCAAAGGGCAACGTTGTGACGCCATCCGATCTTTTGGTTGAGCACGGCTCCGACGCGGTTCGCTACTGGGCCGCTTCGGCGCGCCTCGGAACCGACGCTGCCTTCGACACCGGCCAGATGAAGGTTGGGCGTCGTCTGGCAATCAAGGTGCTAAACGCCGCCAAGTTCGTGCTCTCGTTTGAGTCACCGACCCAAGAGGCCACGGTGTCTGAGCCGGTTGACCAAAGCATGCTGTTGGCTCTTGCCGACACCGTGCGGGCAGCAACCCTAGCCTTTGAGAACTATGACCACACCAAGGCGCTAGAGCTTGCCGAGAGTTTCTTCTGGAACTTCACCGATGACTACCTGGAACTCGTCAAGGAACGCGCTTACGGTCAAGGTGGCATCACCCCGGCACAGCAGGCTTCAGCTGTTCTTGCCCTTCGTCGGGCACTACACAGCATGTTGCGTCTGTTCGCGCCGTTCCTGCCGTTTGCGACCGATGAGGTTTGGAGCTGGTGGCAGACCGAGCAGCAATCTATCCATCGCGCTGCTTGGCCAACCGCCGAAGAACTAATCATTGACTTGGATGCTGGCAACCACGGTCTGCTGGAACTTGCTTCAACCGCACTCTTTGGTGTGCGCAAGGCCAAGTCAGACGCCAAGGTTTCGATGAAGGCAGACGTTGAGTCGGCAACCCTGGCGGCTCCGGCAGCCGTGTTGACCAGTTTGCGTCTGCTGGAAAGCGACATAAAGTCGGTGGGGCGCATTGCCGATCTGGCCTATGCCGAAGCCGAAGAAATGGCAATGGTTGACATCGTTCTTGCCGAGGTGCCTGAGTAAATGATTTAGGCTCTAGGCATGACTTTGACGCCTGAGAGCCCATTTGCTGACCGCTCCACCCTCGCCTACGAACTGCCTCCATTCGAGTCGATTCGTGACGAGCATTACCTGCCGGCTTTCTATGAGGCAACCGAGCAGCATCTGCTCGAGTTGCAGCACATCTTGGGCAGTGGCGAAGCGGATTTTGAGAACACCATCGTGGCCCTCGAAAAGTCTGGCCTGATGCTGGGTCGCATGCTCATGGTGTTCTTCAACAAATCCTCAAGCGATACCAACGATGCACTTGACGTGATTGAAGCCGAGATTGCGCCAAAGCTTTCGGCTCACCAAGATGCCATCTATCTAAACCCCGACCTGTTCGCCAGGGTTTCTGAGGTGCACGCCAAGGTTGCCGAGTTTGGGCTCGATGAAGAGTCGACCTGGCTGGTTGAGCGCACCTATCGACGCTTTGTTTTGGCCGGGGCCCAGCTATCGGCCGATGACCGCACGGCCCTGATGGCCTTGAATGAGCAGCTGTCGGTTCTTGAAACCGAGTTTGGCCAGAACCTTTTGACCGACACCAATGACCTCGGTGTTTTGGTTGACACCGTCGAAGAGCTTGCCGGGCTGGACGAAAACCAGATAGCCGCTTGTGCCGCCGCAGCTACCGATCGCGGCCACGAGGGCAAGTACCTGATTGGCATGGTGAACTTCACCGGAAACCCAATGTTGGCAGAACTAACCCATCGCCCGTTGCGCGAGCGCATCATG
>CAZLWT010000200.1:0-3131 GCA_964563325.1 uncultured Rhodoluna sp.
GTGAGTTGCTGGCGAATCTTGGCCGGGTTTGCACCCTCTTTATCGACCTTGTTCACTGCAACCACGATTGGCACACCAGCCGACTGCGCGTGGTTCAACGCTTCAATCGTCTGTGGCATGACGCCGTCGTCAGCCGCCACAACAAGGATTGCGATGTCGGTGACCTGGGCTCCACGCGCACGCATGGCGGTAAACGCCTCGTGACCCGGGGTGTCAATGAAGGTAATGGCGCGGTCGATGCCCTCGTGCACGGTGTGCACCTGGTAGGCACCGATGTGCTGGGTGATGCCACCGGCTTCGGTTGCCTGCACGTTCGAGTTGCGAATCATGTCAAGCAAGCGGGTCTTACCGTGGTCAACGTGACCCATCACGGTGACGACCGGTGGGCGGGCTTCGAGGTCTTCTTCTTCGTCCTCGTAGTCGGTCGAAATGTCTAGACCAAAGCCTTCGAACAGTTCGCGCTCTTCGTCATCCGGCGAGACAACTTCAATCTTGTAACCGAGTTCGACACCCAGAATCTGGAAGGTCTCTTCGTCCAATGATGCAGTTGCGGTTGCCATCTGGCCAAGGTGGAACAGCACGGTGATGAGCTGGCCGGCGTTGGCATCAATCTTGTCTGCGAAGTCTTGGATCGAGGATCCGCGACGCAGGCGAACTACAGTATTGCCGTCACCGCGTGGCACAACTGCGCCACCAAGGCTCGGGGCACTTCTTAGTTCAAACTCTTCGCGCTTGGCACGCTTCGACTTACGAGCCTTGCTCTGACCACGAGCGCCTCCCTTTCCGAAGGCACCAGCGGTTCCACCGCCAACGCCGCGACCGCGACCACCAGCTGGGCCTGAGCCCGGGCGGGTAAATCCACCGGCTGCCGGGGCAGCACCACCGGCACCGGCCGGACGGTTGAAACCACCCGGGGTGCTTGCGCCACCCGGACGGGTAAATCCAGCGCCAGATGGGCGCGGGGCGCCACCGGCTCCGGCTGGGCGAGGTCCGCCCGGTCGGGCTCCTGGTCCACCGGCTGGGCGTGGTCCGCCTGGGCGGCCCATTCCCTGAGAAGGTGCGAACGGGTTGTTTCCCGGTCTTGAAATCGGGCGAGGAATGCCCATGCCCTGGCTGGCCGCAAACGGGTTGTTTCCGGGGCGAGGGATTCCTGGCGTCGCAGCGCTTGGAGTTTCTGGGGTCGCCGCAGCACCCGGCACGGCTGGTGCGCCGGCAGGCTTTGGAGCGTTTGAGTTTGGGGTCGCCGAGGTTGCCGCAGCAGCTGGCTTAGCAGCGGCCGGCTTCTGTGATCCTGGGGCGCTCGGGGTTGGGCCACCGCTGACAACCGGTGCAACCGGCGCGGAAACCGGGGTTGCTTCTGGCGCGACTGCCGGCGCTGTTGGGGCTGCCGGAGTCGATGGGTTGAAAGGTTTGGCTGAAACGCCTGACTCAACAACCGCAGCAGCCGGTGCAGCCGATGCAGCCGCAGGGGTTACAACAGCAGCTTTTACAGCCGCTGGTTCTGCAACCTTTGGCTTAGCATCTGGGAAGGCCTCACGTAGTTTCTTGGCAACCGGTGGGGTGATGGTAGACGAACCGCTCTTCACGTATTCGCCGAGTTGTTCTAGTTTCGCTAGGGCGTCCTTGGTATCAATTCCAAGTTCCTTAGCAATGTCGTATACGCGTGGTAGCGCCGCCATTTTTGTTTCTCCTGTCTAGGGGCCGACCCTAGGCAGGGCAGGCCATTAAAGCTGTTGGTTACTCATTTAGAGCTGCTCATTTTGAAGCCAACATCGTTTCTGCCTTTTCTATGGACTGAACTAAACCTGACACATCTGCTGGCTCGGTCATTTTCAGCGCTCTGCTAAAGGCTCGGCGATTGATGGCGAGTTGAAGACACTCAGAAACTGGATGAAACCACGCACCCCTGCCAGGATTTACGGCACGGTGATCCAAGATAAGCACTGCTGCTTGTTGAGTCACGCGCAGTAAATCTGCTCGCGGGGCGCGCTGGCGACAGCCAACGCAGGTTCTAACTGCTTCCATTCTAACCCCTAGGTTGCGGTTCCGACTAGAGCCTATTCGCCCTCGAGGATACTGTCTGGCTGAACGTCGATTTTTGCACCGGTTAGGTGAGCAGCTAGGCGCACATTCTGGCCCTCTTTACCGATTGCCAACGAAAGCTGGAAGTCTGGAACCAAGGCGCGAACATGCTTTTCTTCGGCGTTCAACATGTAGCAGCTTGACACCTTGGCAGGCGAAAGGGCTTGGGCGACAAATTCCAGGAGGTTCTCGGAATAGTCAACAATGTCAATTTTTTCATCGTTGAGTTCTGCCTGAACCGCACGCACTCGCTGGCCAAGTTCACCGATGCAAGAACCCTTGGCGTTAATTCCTGGCTCGTTGGCCTTGACGGCTATCTTTGAGCGGTGACCGGCTTCGCGGGCCACCTGAACGATTTCGACGACTCCGCTTGCCACCTCTGGAACCTCGAGCGCAAAAAGCTTGCGCACGAAGCCGGGGTGTCTGCGAGAGACGGTGACCTGTGGGCCTTTGGTTCCCTTGGTTACGTTGGTTACATAAACTCGGATGCGTTTGCCATGCGAATAGTCTTCGGTCGGCACCTGCTCCTCGGGTGGCAAAAGCGCTTCGATGGTGCCAAGGTCAACGTGAATCATGTAAGCGCGCGGGCCCTGCTGAATGACTCCAGTGACGATGTCACCAACTTTGCCCTTGAATTCGCCGAAGAGCGACTCATCCGCGATTTCGCGCAGACGGTTTCCGATGACCTGCTTTGCGGCATAGGCGGCGATTCGGCCAAAGTCAGCCGGGGTTGCCTCTTCCTCACCAATTTGATTGCCTTCTTCATCCAATAATTTGGTGAATACGCTCAGGTGACCGGTCTTTTGATCAAGAACGGCGCGGGCGGTGTCATGCTCGCCGATGTGTTTGTCATATGCAGCGAGGACCGCTGATTCAATAATTTCTGTAAGTTCGCGAAAGGGTATTCCCTTTTCGCGTTCAATTTGCCGCAACAGGCTCATATCGATGTCCATGAGACGCCTCCCGGGCCGCTAATTAAGTTCTCGAAGGACTGAGTCTAGCGCGACTGGGCTTCTTTCCCCAGTGCGGCGATTCCAAACATCGACCTG
>CAZLWT010000201.1:0-3128 GCA_964563325.1 uncultured Rhodoluna sp.
CTTCTAAAACCTCGGCCCTAAGAGGCGAGGTCGCAGCGTGGTCAAGGTAAACAGCCATGCTTAAAGGTTAAGCGTTGGCCACCAAAATCGCGACCGGAAACATGCCTGACAAGAAGCCTCTGTAAGATTTAATCCATTCTTGTGTTGCTGCCGAGATTCCTTCTATGACTAGGTACTAAATGACTGCTTCGATAAAACCCCAGCAAGTATCGCTGGGAGTTAGTTTTTCGAACGCGGGCACCACGTTCAGCGCCTACTCCTCAACCGCAACCTCGATGCAACTTTGCATTTTGGACGATGACAACCCACGTGTCACAAAAAAATCCATCGAACTAAACCGTGGCGAAAATGACATTTGGTCTGCCCTGGTTGAAGACCTGGTTGTCGGAACCAAATACTGTTTGAAGGCCGACGGTCCAACTGGAGCGCGCGATGGGTTCAACAAGAGCCTGCAACTGATCGACCCATACGCCAAAGCCGTATCGCGCGACAGTGCCCGCGAATATCACTGCGTGGTCATCGACGACAGCTTTGATTGGCAAGGGGTGGCTAAGCCCAAGATTCCCCTGGCTGAAGCAGTGCTTTACGAAGCACACGCCCGCGGCCTAACCCGTGGCAACGAGGCACTACCGGATGAACTTCGCGGAACCTACGCGGCGCTCGGTCACGAAAGCACTATCGCGCACCTGAAGAAAATCGGAATCACCTCGATTGAACTTTTGCCCATTCAGATGTTCATATCTGAGCCGCGATTGATGAACATGGGGCTGTTTAACTACTGGGGCTACAACACCATCAACTTTTTTAGCCCGCACCCGCGCTACGCCACGGCAAGCGCTCGTGAGGCTGGGCCACTGGCAATACTGAATGAGCTAAAAACCGCAATCCGCGAACTGCATCGAGCGGGAATCGAAGTCATTCTCGATGTCGTATACAACCACACCGCAGAGGGTGGCAGTGGCGGGCTCACCTACTCTTACCGGGGTTTGGATAACAGCAGTTATTACCGTCAGGACGACCACGGAAACTATTACGACACCACGGGTTGCGGCAACAGCCTCGATTTTTCCAATCCGCATGTCGTGCAACTGGTTCTTGATTCACTCAGTTACTGGGTCACCGAGATGCAAATTGATGGATTCCGATTCGACCTTGCCACCACCCTGGCCCGCAACGATATAAACCACTATGACCCGAAGCACCCCTTGCTTCAGGCAATCTCCGAAGATCCAACTTTTGCCGAAACAAAAATGATTGTGGAACCTTGGGATGTCGGCCTTGGCGGCTGGCAAACCGGCAACTTTCCCGACCGATTCACCGAGTGGAATGATCGCTTTCGAGACAGCATTCGCAAGTTTTGGCTTACCGATGTTGCGCTTGCCAAAGACAGTGGAAAGTATTGGAATGGAGTCGCGGAGTTTGCGACCCGAATCGCAGGATCTCAAGACATTTTCGATGGACCAAACGGCCCACTCGGATCTGTGAACTTCATCACGGCTCACGATGGATTCACCCTGAAGGACCTGGTTAGCTACAACGTCAAGCACAATCAGGTGAATGGTGAAAGCAACCGAGACGGTTCCAGCAATAACTATTCCTACAACCACGGCTCAGAAGGCGAAGCCTCCGACACCAGTATCCATCGCAGACGGCAGCGTTCGATGCGCAACCTCTTGGCCACGCTGTTATTTTCGAGTGGTGTTCCGATGGTCACCGCTGGCGATGAGCGCGCCAAAACTCAACTTGGAAATAATAATGCTTACTGCCAGGACTCCAAGATGACCTGGGTGAACTGGGATCTCACCAAGTCACAACAGGAAATCGAAGACACCTTTTCTTACCTGACAAAGCTGCGCCGAGAGAACCCGGCTCTAAGACCGAACAAATTTGGTAATTTTGACGCGATGCAGGTTGACACCGATCGAGTGCGCTGGTTCCAACTTTCTGGGCAACCAATGACCGAAAATGAATGGAACAACACCGAAACCAGAGGCCTGCAACGACTTAGCGAACACCTTGACGCCGAGGGCAAACTGAATCGTTTGCTCTTAGTGGTGAATGGAACAATCGCCGAGCTTGACGCCACACTGCCCACCGTGGACGACATGGTCGAATTTGAAATTCTCTGGGATAGCTATCACGATGACCCGCCAACCGAACTGGAATCCATTCTCGCTGGAGCTGCTCTAACGCTCGGAAGCACCTCAATGCAGTTGCTTCGGGTGAAGGAACCCAGGTAGCCGGAGTTCTAACTACTTTGGATCAAGTTGTACCCGATTGGCTCGATATTGAGCAAAAGCGACTTATCTCAGCAGAATGTTCAGTAAATTACGGATTGTGACTGAAACTGCTGAAGCCCCAATCTTGAACACCACTCCAATCGGCCGATTGCCGATTCTGCAGGTGTCCCCCGCCGTTGACGAGGGTCGTTGGCCCGCTAAGGCTTTCAGCGGTGAAGTTATACCTTTTGCAGCAACAGTGTTTCGTGAGGGTCATGATGCCCTCGGTGTCGAACTATTACTAACCTCGCCTTCTGGCACCAAATCGGTTCACCGAATGCAGCCCGGCGCTCCCGGAACCGACCGCTGGCAAGTTGAAATTCAGTTGCTTGAGACCGGTGATTACAAGTTCACCATTCGAGCCTTCGGTGATGACTACGAAACCTGGCATCACAACGCCAGCGTAAAGCTTGCAGTCGGTATCGACGAGGACCTGATGATGCTTGAGGGTGTTGCCCTCTTCACGCGAGCCGCAGCTGAAAAGTCGCGTACCAAAGCCAATGCAAAGTTGCTGGTTTCGCTAGCCGAACAGCTAGCCGACTCAAGAGCCACAGCGCAAGACCGTCTGACACTTGCCGAAGCGCCTGCAATCTTGAAGGCCGTGGCCGCTCAGCCAATCAGGTCACTGGTTACCCTTAGTTCGAGCTTCACCGTGCAAAGCGAGCGAAAGCTAGCGGGTTGTGGTGCCTGGTACGAATTTTTCCCGAGAAGCGAAGGCGCCAAACTCGAAAATGGAGTTTGGAAATCCGGAAACTTTGTCACTGCTCGGCAGCGACTTGCGGCCGTTGCCGAGATGGGCTTCGACGTTCTTTACCTTCCACCGATCCACCCGATTGGTAAAGCGTTCCG
>CAZLWT010000202.1:0-3111 GCA_964563325.1 uncultured Rhodoluna sp.
GAACTCGGCGTTTCGCTTGGGCAAGATCGCATTCGCAGCCAAGCCCAACTCTTTGGCTTCGGCAAGAAACTCGACATGCCGCTGACCTGGACCCCAAGCATTTACCCAACATCGATGGATGATTCGCAAACCGCACTTTCGGCATTCGGGCAGTTCGACGTGCGCGTCACACCGCTGCAGATGGCGATGGTCAGCGCAGCTATCTCAAACGGTGGATCGCTGATGACGCCAAACCTGGTCGAGAACGTGCAGTCCTCAACCCTTTCGCTGCTGTTGCAACCAAAACCCACCGTTTTCTCGCAGCCGGTTAGCCGTGAGACGGCTATCCGAGTGAAAAAAATGATGGTTGATGCGGTCGATAAGGGCGTCAGCTCAAACGGCAAGATTCGCGGCGTGTCGGTTGCCGGTAAGACCGGAACCGCGCAAAACGGTAAAACCCAGCCCTACACACTTTGGTTTACCGGGTTCGCCCCCGCAGATAACCCTAGGGTTGCGGTGGCGGTTGTGGTCGAAGATGGCGGCGGAATGGGGCAGCGCGGTTTTGGAAACCTGCTTGCTGCACCAATCGCCCGCAAGGTAATGGAAGCGGTGTTGCGCAAGTGAAACCAGAGGTTGGATTGCTTTACGGCGGTCGCTACAAACTTGAGAGCCTGATTGCCACCGGTGGCATGGGCGAGGTTTGGCAAGCCAAGGATGAAGTCATCCTGCGCGAAGTTGCCATCAAAATTTTGAAGCAAGAGTACATGGGTGACCCCGGATTCCTAGAGCGTTTCCGCACCGAGGCCCGGCTGGCCGCGATGGTAAACCACGAGGGCATCGCCAACGTTTTCGATTACGGCGAAGATGGAGGTTCGGCTTATTTGGTGATGGAACTTGTGCCAGGTGATTCTTTGGCTCGCATTCTTGAACGTGACGTTAGCTTGCCGGCCGAGACGGTGCTCGACATCATTTCGCAAACCGCAAGGGCCTTGCACGAGGCACACCTGAACGGCTTGGTTCACCGAGATGTTAAGCCGGGCAACCTGTTGATTACGCCCGATGGAATCGTCAAGATCACCGACTTTGGAATTGCCAGAGTCGCCGATCAGGTTGCCCTCACCGTTGCTGGCCAGGTAATGGGCACGGTTCAGTACCTTTCACCAGAGCAGGCAACCGGCAAACCGGCTACCGCCTCTACCGATATTTACTCGCTCGGAATCGTCGCCTATGAGGCCCTGACGGGTCGGCGACCCTTCGGCGGTGACTCGCAGATGGCAATCGCAATGGCACAAATAAACGATGCGCCGCCACCCCTGCCAGACACCGTGCCGCCACTGGTTGCCGATTTGGTTTTGCGCTGCCTTGCCAAAAAGCCGGCCCAGCGACCAAGCAGTGCGCTTGAGCTTGCCAAACAAGCCGAGGCGCTGATGAGCAAACCGCGTTTTGAGAGCACCGACACCCAGGTGATGGCAAGCATCGACTCAACCGAAACCACCGTTGTGACCACAAACGAGGAGCCAATCCAAAAGCCAGCCATTATTTGGCCTTGGATTGCCGTGATCGCCTTGCTACTAGTGACCGCGATATCGATCGTCGTTGCAATTGTGATGGGCACCGGGCCAAACCCGACACCGACTCCGAGCAAAACACCGACCCCCACACCAACCCAATCGGTGACCCCAACCGTTTCACCAAGCCCGACACCTAGCCCGTCAACGGTCGTGGTCTTGCAGGCCGACCTGATCGGGCGCGACATCAGCGACGCCTCGGCGTACCTGAACGAACTTGGCCTCAACTTCAATGCCGTGGCCGGAACCGCGGTGGCCTTCGACGACCCGCTTTTGGGCACCGTCTATTCGGCCGAACCACTGGGTCAACTGCAACTTGGCGACACTGTAACTTTGCTGTACTACGTGCAGCAGCCCGACATTCCAGACCCAACCCCCACCGTCACACCCTAAAGTCTAAATAGACTTGAAGTAACGTCCTAAGAGATAACTGGAGCAGAACTTGGCTGAAAACCCGCGCATTATTGCCGGTCGCTATGAGGTCGGAAGCCTGATTGGCCGTGGCGGCATGGCCGACGTCTATGAAGGTGTCGACACCCGACTCGGTCGCGTGGTTGCAATCAAAGTTCTCAAGGCTGATTTGGCCAACGACCCAAACTTCGAATCTCGTTTTCGTGAAGAAGCCCAGGCTTCGGCCCGCATGGCCCACCCAACCATCGTGCGCGTCTATGACGCCGGCGAAGAGCTCTCGACCGACGGAAACGGCAACTCGGTTCGTCGTCCATATATCGTCATGGAATATGTGCGCGGAACCTTGCTGCGCGATCTTTTGCACAACCGCCGGCTTACCCAGCAAGAGGCAGTCGATTACACCACGGGTGTCTTGACCGCACTCGAGTTCTCGCACCGCGCGGGCGTTATCCATCGCGATATTAAAGCCGCCAACATCATGATCGCCGAAAACGGTCAGGTCAAGGTCATGGATTTTGGCATCGCACGCGCAATCTCGGAGGGCTCAAGCACTCAAGCCCACACCAGCGGCATCGTTGGCACCGCCCAATATTTCTCACCGGAACAAGCCCGTGGCGAGCAAGTTGACGCGCGCACCGACCTTTACTCAACCGGCGTGCTGCTCTATGAAATGCTTGCCGGCCGCCCACCCTTCAAGGGTGAAACCGCGGTGTCGGTTGCCTACCAGCACGTTAGCGAGGCCGTGACCCCGCCTTCGGTTCACAACCCGGCGATAACTCCTGCGATGGATGAGGTTGTGCTGCGGGCACTAGCCAAAGACCGCAACGACCGTTTTCAGACCGCCGAACAGTTTCGCGACAACCTCTTGGCGGCAGCGCAAGCCAATGGCAACCGCACGGTTGAAGTGCCACCGGTCATAGCCGCGACCACGGTTGCACCGGTTGCGCCAGTCGTACCAGCCGCCCCGGTCGACCCCTTCGATGCCTTCGAGGCAATGCTTCGCGAGGCCAGTGGCGAGGCAACCGGTGGCATCGAAACCGTTGCGGCGCCAGACTTTGAGTCGCAAGTTAGCCACCAGCCCGAGGTTGTTGTCGCCGAACCGATTTTGCCGATTGATGCCTCACTCACCCCGGCCCCGGCCGAGCCAAGGATC
>CAZLWT010000203.1:0-3066 GCA_964563325.1 uncultured Rhodoluna sp.
GCCTGTATGGAGTACACCGAGGATCGCTCGGTAATTGGCACCTGGGCACCGCTACTGATGGATCAGAGAGCGGACTCTAGCGAACCCTTCGCGGCAACGAGAATCGACTCGGGCACGGACGTGGATTTCGGATCCCTAACTCGGCAGCTTCTTGCCCACCTCGCCTCCCAAGGCGTTGAAATCGCTACCTCACACGAGGTGCGTGGGCTCAAGCGCACCGCCACTGGTTGGTCTGTCAACGTGCATGACAATAACACCGGTCAATCCAAGAAGGTTGATTCGAAGTTCGTCTTCGTCGGAGCCGGTGGGTGGGCCCTCAAGCTGCTTCAAAAATCCGGAATCCCAGAAGTCCAAGGGTTCGGAACTTTTCCCATAAGCGGCGAGTTCTTCAGAACCGATAATGCCGAGCTAGTAGACCAGCACGACGCAAAAGTCTATAGCCAGGCGGCTGTGGGGGCTCCCCCAATGTCGGTTCCGCATTTGGATACCCGCGTGGTCGATGGCAAAAAGAGCCTACTCTTCGGCCCATACGCTGGAGCAAACCCAAAGTTTCTTAAAAACGGATCAATTCTCGACCTTCCCCTGTCAATTCGACCAGCCAATATTGTTCCGTACCTATCGGTCGCGGCTAAAAATCTCGGCCTTCTGAAATATCTAATTGGCGAACTATTGACAACCAAAAGCGGTAAGTTTCAAGCGCTGCAAGAGTTCGTGCCAGGGGCCAAGCCAGAGGACTGGTACCTGATTACAGCGGGTCAAAGAGCACAGGTAATTCGCAAAACAGCAAAGGGTGGGCAACTGCAGTTTGGCACTGAAGTGGTTTCTGCCGCAGATGGATCTATCTCAGGGTTGTTGGGTGCCTCTCCAGGTGCATCGACTGCGGTTCCAATCATGCTCGAGGTAATCCAAGCTTGCTTCCCAGACCGATTTGAGGAGTGGCTGCCAAAACTTAAAGAGATGCTGCCAACCTTTGGTGAAAAACTCGCCGGAAATTCGGCGCTGGTTGAAGCAACTTTATCGAGCACGGCAAAATCGCTTCAGTTGAATCAACGCTAAAGCGAACTGAATGTCAAAACTGGTTGTCTTTCCGTACTATCGCGATAACCCGTATCTCAATATGCTTTACCTACTGCCGAGCACAGAGGGCTGGCACATTGAAGAGCCCGATCAGCTAGAGGATTTCCTTCAGCTCACGGCTAATTTGATAGCCGGTGACGTCATAAATCTGCATTGGACAGCAAGAGTCATGCAAAGAGAGCCCTCGCGCGATGCTGCTCTCGACTCTCGCGCGCGCTTCATGTCGGCTCTAACCGAAGCTAAATTCCGTGGTATAAAAATCTCTTGGACCGTCCACAACCTGCTGCCCCACGAGGGCAACTACCTGGATCTGGAAATTGAATTGGCGAACTTTCTAGCCGAGACGGTCGACATCGTGCACATTCTGAACCCTGAGACAGTGACCCTCGTTGGTAAGCACTACGACCTTCCAGCTTCCAAAATCGTTCACGTAGGTCACTCAAGCTACTGGGGCGTATACGACCAGAGCAACGATCAAGCGGCTGCACGAGCGCACTTCGGCATTCCAGCTTCTGCCTCGGTCATTCTCTATCTGGGCCGAATCAGACCCTATAAGGGCCTCGAATCGCTTTTGGCTGCCTATTCAAAGGTGCTTGCTACAAATCCGGAGACAGTGCTGATGTTGGGAGGGAAAGCGACCGCTCAAGACATCGAGGCTTTGACCATGCTTTTGCCAAAGGGGGCCAACGTAATAGCCAAGTACGAGTACATACCCTCTGAGGAACTTCCGCTTTGGTTCGCCGCCACCGATGTGGCAGTGTTCCCCTATGAGCAAATACTGAACTCGGGAAGCATTGAAATGGCCGCCAGTTTTGGGCTCTCGGTTGTGATACCCAATCTGCCCGCTCTACTGGCTGCCTACAAGGGTCAGCCCTGGATCAACTTTTACGATGTTGAATCCGAAACCGCAAAAGAAGCAATGGCCGCTGCGATTCTCGTTTCACTGGAGGATTTCGAATCAAAAGGGTTCGCAAGGGACTATGCGAAGTCAAACTCCCCATTGAAAATGACCCAGGCTTTCAGCCAAAAAGTGCTCAACCCACTATCGAAGTAGTTTGTAAGCCCAACGCTTTAACTGCCTGACACGTTGAGCTACAGATTTGCGAATGAATCGTCGACGACGAACAAGAATCGTGTCCGGCTTATGAACCGCGGAGCCAATGTAAAACAAATTCTCGACCAACTTCTCGCTGAGAACCGTTTGCGCGTCGCCAAAAACCCGCTTCGAAATACGTCGGTTCAAGCTCTCCATTCCCAGAACGAGATACCAAGGCCCTCTCCCTCGACGATTTGGTTCAATCAAACGAAAGGACACTAGGGTTTGATTCGAATCTGCAAGATATTTGACGGCCTCAATATCCTGATAGGTGTACCGACGCTCATGACCCTTCTCAACGAGTGAAATCCTAAGGTTCGCCCTGTCCACAACGCCATCGAAAACAATTTCGCCTCCGACTCGTTCGGGCTCGTGCCAGACCTCGCGAAGGATTGGCTTGATAACCAGATTCAACTTTGATCCAAAGCGCAAAGCCGAGAAGTCGCGGGCAAAAATACAAAGTGCAACGAATTTCTGCTCCGCCGTTAGAGCCTTCAGAAACTTAGCGATCCGGAATCGGCCCGGCCCGTATTCTTGCAACAGCAAACTTCGAGACAGCTGAACAAATTCGACCAGGTCGTCTGCGCTTACATCACCCGTTAGTCGCTGTAGCGGGCCGAGAACGAGTTGCGAAATAAGGGAATCACGCAGCCGCTTGGGATTGGTTGCCCATAATTTTAGCTGCGGGATGCTCATGATTAACTTCTCGACCGCCGGCGTAGACATTGCAAGTTGGGCCGCGCGACGAGTGTCGTTGGAATAGAAAAATTCAAACAGCCAAAGTTGCTTGCTCGCCAGCATCAAAAAAAGATTCAGTCGGTAGTCGCTCAGCCGCCGTCTCACACTCGGGCCGGTTGCCTCGAGCAAACGACCGACAATCAGCGCGCATTCTG
>CAZLWT010000204.1:0-3057 GCA_964563325.1 uncultured Rhodoluna sp.
CGAACATCCATCTTGCAGGCTGGAGTGCCACCGGGCAGTTTGTGGCGATACTTTGCGACGAGGGCATAACCAGGGCGAGCAATCCAGCTGAACGGCGGAGCCATCAGAGTGTGTCCGATGGCTCGAAGCAAGATGTTGCGCTGCACGATCAAGATTTGGGCGAAGGCTTCGTGCCCAGCAAAGTTCTTGCCATCGACGACCATGTAAACCTTGGCTGAAACCTGTGCTTCGGTCAAACCGTATTGTGAAACATCGATGAACTGCCAAGGATGAATCTCGATTGGCGTCGAAGAACGGCGCTCGATGAAGTTTGCCGTTGTGGTGCAAAAACCGCAGTCACCGTCGAAGATGAGAACTGCGTGCCTGGTGTTCATGCTTCAAGCCTAAGACTTTTATCGGTGCCCCTTGTGGGACTCGAACCCACACTGTGACGATTTTAAGTCGTCTGCCTCTGCCATTGGGCTATAGGGGCATGCGCTACTAAACCTGAAAGCAAGCCTAAATCAAAGAAGGTGCCGAATCGCTCCGACACCTTCCTCGACTCTAAGCTCTTAGGCCTTTGGTCGCGATGCCCAAGTTTCGAACTGTAATCGCGGAGCCTTGGTTGCTTCAATGCCAACGATGTCGCGGCGAAGCAGGAAGTTCCAAACCCAACCGAAGAAGACGCGGATTTTGCGCTCAAACATTGGGATGGCAAGACCGTGGTAGCCACGGTGCATGATCCAGGCCGGGAAGCCCTTGACGGCAAAACCCTTCCACTGGTAAACGCCAACGCCGATGCCGAGGCCGGCAACCGCACCCAATGGCTTATGGAAGTAATCCTTGATTCCCTCGCCGCGCAGGGTGGCGATTAGGTTCTTGGCCATCAACTTGCCCTGACGCACAGCGTGCTGAGCGTTTGGAACACAGAAGCCGGCAACTCCAAAACCGCTGAGGTCAGGCACGGCCGAAACGTCACCGGCTGTCCAGGCACCCTCAACGATTTCTTCACCGTTGATAACCCGAAGCGATGGATGCGCGGTCACGCGACCACGGTCGTCTAGCGGAAGGTCGGTGTTGCGCACCACAGGGTTTGCCATAACACCTGCTGTCCAGACGATTAGGTCTGATTCGAAGCTTTCACCGGTTGAGAGCTCAATCTTGCCGCCCTCTGCCGAAACCAACTGGGTGTTTAGGTGAATCTGAGCGCCGCGGCGGTCGAGGTTTGCAATGACCCACTCTGAGGTCTTTAGTGAAACCTCTGGCATGATGCGGCCCATTGCCTCGATGAGGTGGAACTTCACATCGTCAAAAGTCAAGGTTGGGTAGTAGCGCAACAGGTAAGAAGCCAGTGAGCGCATTTCGGCAAAGCCTTCGATGCCGGCAAAACCGCCACCGACGACTACGAAGGTCAACAAACGATCGCGAGCTGGGCCGGCCGGCAAGTTAGCCGCCTTGTCGAAGTTGCCAAGGATGCGGTTTCGCACCTCTACGGCTTCTTCAATGTTCTTGAGGCCGATGGCCAAGTCAGCGATTCCCGGGATCGGGAACGTGCGAGACACGGCACCGGCGGTGACCACGATCTGGTCGTACTGCTGGGTGTATGGGGCAAGACCTTCAACCTCGATGGTTGCGCTCTTGGTGGCGTGGTTCACGTTGGTGACCTTGCCGGTGACGATGTTGGTCTGGCGCAGGTGGCGACGCAGTGAAACCACAGCGTGGCGCGGCTCGATTGAACCGGCGGCAACCTCAGGCAAAAATGGCTGATAGGTCATGTATGGCAGCGGGTCAACCAGGGTGACCTTGGCTTCGTTTTTGCCAAGATACTTCTCGAGCTTCTTGGCTGTATAGAATCCGGCGTAACCGCCACCGACGATCAGGATTTTTGGCGTCGACGCGCCGATTGAGTTTGCAGGCATTTCTCTAATTTACTACCTCTCGAGGGGTGGTTTGTTACACTGTTGTGATGTTACAGGCGCATCTGGAGGGGCTCCAGCTGCAAGCTTCTAGTGCCAGGTCGCCAACCGGGTTGACCCCTGGCCCGGCAGCCAGCGAGTGACCAACCAAAGCGTGCAGGCATTTAACCCGAGTCGGCATTCCCCCGGCTGAAATTCCGGCGATTTCGGTGACCGGCTCAAGCCCAAGGTCGGCCGCGATTTTGTCGCGGTCGGCGATATAGCTTTCGTGGGCCTTCAAGTATTGGGCGGCAAACTCGGCATCCATCGTCAGTCGCTCTTCAAGGCTGCGCATCATTCCGGTGGCTTCCAGGGTCGAAACCGATGCGGTTGCCGCCGGGTGGGTCAGGTAGTAAACCGTCGGGAACGGCGTTCCATCGGCAAGCCGAGGTTTGGTTTGAACAACCACCGGGTTGCCACAGACGCAACGAGCGGCGATGGATACGATGTCGCGCGCCGGGCGGCCAAGCTGCCTGCTGACTTCAGCGATATCTTCGGTTGTGGCTGGGGTTAGCGGCACTATTTGGTGGCTTTCTTAGTTTTGGCGACCGGCTCTTCGATGCCAGATCTGATTACCGATTCAACGATGTTGTCGACCCAGTTCTTTTTGGTCTCGGTGATTGATTTAGATACTTTGCCGCTCTTGCGCTTTTCGGCAAGTTTGGCTCCGACGGTGCCCGAGGTGTCCGAGGCGGTTGCCCCATCGGCGTCCATCACCAAAAAAGAAACCTCACCGGGCAAAACGTAATACAGCCGGCTGCGTGCTTGAGAGCGAATGTATACCGGGTCGTCCCAGCGGTTTCGCTGCACCTGCATGTTTTTGAGATCCGCTTCGGCCTGGGCCACCTGCATTTTGTAGTCGGCAATTACTTGCCTTTGGTTTAACCAGATCTGGATGGTTGGCGAAAGCGAAACCACGGCGAAAACTATGATGCCGATGACGCTGATCATGAACAGGTTGCCCCGAAAAGACTCGAACCAGCCACTCGGTTGCTGCTTTTGGGCAGCAACCGGGCGACCGGTGCGAATATCTTTTGCCATGGGGCGCTATCTGCTACTTAGCCGTGTACCGAGGGAAGGAACCGCGGCCGCGTAAACACCGCGCCCTCATAAAAAAATGAGA
>CAZLWT010000205.1:0-3050 GCA_964563325.1 uncultured Rhodoluna sp.
CAGGCTATGTCGAAGACGGTTCAAACGACCCTGCTTACGACTGGGTCAGCAAGTTTGAACAGCAGACCGGTTGCAAGGTGACTTCAAAGAGCTATGGAACCTCAGACGAGGCAATTAGCCTCTTCAAAACCGGCGACTACGATGTGGTTGCAGCCTCGGGCGACGCGACCCTGCGACTGATTGCATCGGGTGATGTAGCCCAGTTGAACACCGACCTCATCCCAAGTTACGCCGGAGTTTATTCCTTCCTGAAGGCAAAGCCTTGGAACAGCGTGGATGGCAAGGTTTACGGAGTTCCTCACGGCTATGGCGCAAACCTTTTGATGTACAAGAAGGACGTCGTCAAGCCAGCCCCAACCTCATGGGACGTAGTCTTTGACAAGTCTTCAGCCTATAAGGGCAAGGTCACTGCCTATGATTCGCCGATTTACATCGCCGATGCTGCGGTTTATCTGATGGTGCACAATCCAGAGTTGAAAATAACCAACCCTTACGCCCTAGATGAAACTCAGTTGACTGCCGCGGTCGATTTGCTGAAGGCTCAGCGCATCAACATCGGTGAATACTGGAGCGACTACCTGAAGGAAATTCAGGCATTCGAAACCGGCGACTCGGTGGTTGGAACAACCTGGCAGGTCATCGTGAACTCCATGTCGGCAAAGGCAAAGGTTGGGGCAGTTTTTCCAACCGAGGGTGCAACCGGCTGGTCTGACTCCTGGATGATTTCCTCGCAGGCCAAGAGCCCGAACTGCGCTTATAAGTGGCTCGACTACATTGACAGCCCAGAGGCCAACGCCGCCGCTACCGGATACTTCGGTGAGGCACCCGCGACCGCCGCTGCCTGTGCATTCATGGGGCAGGATGTCTGCGACAGCTACCACGCCGGAGACGAAGCCTATGCGTCCAAGATTTACTACTGGACCACCCCAATTGCCAAATGTCTAGACGGTCGCACCGATGTTCAGTGCACCGACTATGCGCGTTGGACTGAAGCCTGGCAAGAAATTAAGGGCTAATCAAAAACGATGGATAAGAGTTCGACGTTGCCAGAGCAGGGTGTAAATAGCCCTGCTTTGGCGCGTCGAATTTCAACACTGCTTTATGCAAAAGTAAAACTGCGTTTGGCTTTGCTTCTTGCTGCACCACTGACCTGGTTGGTGTTGGTTTACATTGCGGCCCTGCTCGCGCTTTTGGTCACGGCGCTGTATTCGGTTGATTCCTATACCAGCCAGATTCAAACTCAAATCACTTTCGACAACGTTGTTCGGGTTCTCACCGGGCAGCTTTATCAAACCGTGGCACTTCGCACCCTCGGAATAGCTCTTCTGGTTACCGTCGTTGACACTGTGATTGCATTGCCAATCGCCTTTTACATGGCAAAGGTGGCATCACCGCGACTGCAGCGAATCCTAGTGATTGCGGTGCTAATGCCGCTCTGGGCCAGCTACCTGGTGAAGGCATATGCCTGGCGATCGGTGCTCAGCAACGAGGGAATCATGCAGTGGTTGCTTAGGCCACTGGGTCTTGACACGCCGGGCTACGGAATCACCGCGACCATCATCACCCTTGGCTACCTGTGGTTGCCATACGTCATCTTGCCCATTTACGCGGGTCTCGAGCGAGTTCCGAATTCGTTGCTTGAAGCCTCGGGTGATCTTGGTGCAAAGACCGCCACAACACTTCGATTAGTGATGCTCCCGCTGTTGGTTCCGGCAATAATCGCGGGCTCCATTTTTAGCTTTTCACTCACGATGGGTGACTACATAACGGTAAATATCGTTGGTGGGGCAAACCAAATGCTCGGAAACCTGGTGGCAAGCAATGTTGGCAATAACTTGCCACTGGCAGCGGCCATCGCATTGATTCCGGTGCTCATCATGTTTGGTTATCTGACCGCGGTTCGCAAAACCGGCGCCCTGGAGAACCTGTAAACATGAAGCTAAGCAGAATAACCAAATGGGCTTTAGGTGCCATAACGATTTTCACATTGGCGATTATTTATTTGCCACTTTCGGTTGTGCTGGTTAACTCTTTCAACACCAGCAAAAATATGGCCTGGCCACCGCCTGGTTTGACCTTGGACTGGTGGCAGAAGGCCGCAAACAGTTCGGGATTGCTGGCGGCACTTTCAACCAGTGTGATTGTAGCTCTTGGCGCCACGGCAACGGCGCTCGTGCTTGGAACCCTGCTTTCGATGGCCTTGGCGCGCTATAAATTCTTCGGTAAACAGGCGGTCAGCCTCTTGGTGGTGCTGCCGATTGCGCTTCCCGGCATCGTCACTGGTATCGCCCTAAACAACGCCTTTCGCACGGTGCTTGGTTGGAATCTTTCGATTGTCACGATTATGGTGGCCCACGCCACATTCTGCATCGTGACCGTCTATAACAACGTGATGGCCCGGCTAACACGAATGCAACCCAATCTAGAAGAGGCCTCGGCAGACCTTGGCGCAGGCGTTTGGACAACTTTTCGTCTGGTCACTTTCCCACAGTTGAGATCTGCTCTTTTTGCCGGTGGCCTATTGGCGTTCGCCCTGAGTTTCGACGAAATCGTGGTGACCACCTTCACCGCGGGTTCCGGGGTTCAGACACTACCGATATGGATTCTTGACAACATGTTTCGGCCTAACCAAGCGCCCGTGGTCAATGTTGTTGCCGTTGTCTTGGTGGTCGCGTCAGTAATACCGATCTATTTCGCCCAGCGGTTAGCCGGTTCCGAGGGGCGCCGCTAGATTCTCTAAAGGTCGATTGAGACGCGTTTTAGGCGCGAGGTAAATCCCGCTTCAATCTCAACCCGTGACTTTGAGACTCCAAAGTGTTTGGCAAGCAGTTCAACCAATCCATCGTTTGCGGCCCCATCGACCGCCCGTTGCAAAAGAAACACCGTGAGCGAACCATCGGCGTTCGAAACCACGAGCGGTCCCTTTTTGGAACCGGGCTTAACCTGAACGATTACCCGCAAATGCTGACACCCTTCCGAAACAAACCTAGACTTAAAAACATGAAGAAGACTTATCGCGGGTACACCTTTGAGCAGGTAGCCAAAACCAT
>CAZLWT010000206.1:0-3041 GCA_964563325.1 uncultured Rhodoluna sp.
CTAGTTCGTCGGCCAGTTTGCGCAACAGTGACGCGATCTTCTTGGCGTTTACCGGCTCTGGATACTTGCCGCGCTTCAATCCCCCACCGATTACATCGAGTAGCCCGATTAGGTCTTCGGTGATGATGGCCATCTCGTCGGCAGGCTTGCGACCCATCTTGACGAGGCTAGGCGGAGCCTCGAGTAGGCGAACGGAAAGCGCTTGAGCGCCTTTCTTGCCCTCGGCTACACCGTATTCAACCCGGGTTCCTGGCTTGACCGAGGTGGTTCCGGCTGGCAACGCGCTGATGTGCAGAAACACTTCGGCACCGTCATCGGATGCGATGAACCCGAAACCTTTTTCTTCGTCAAAAAATTTGACTTTGCCTGTTGGCATGCGAACCTCTTTCAATTGGACCGAAGATTATTTTACCTGAACGAAACCAAAGCGCACCCTATTGGTTCGCGCTCAGCGGTATCCTAGAAGGATGCCTAATGACAAAGAATCAAACCCGAATCGCCTAGAAACAGTGCTGGCCTACATGATGGTCGGTGTGGTGGGTGCTTCGATTATCAGTCTTTTCGTGGTGCTGATCACCGGCGCCAGTGGCTCAACCAAGGTTTGGCCAATATTTCTCGTGCTTCCTGCAATCGGCTTGCCGCTTGCTGCGGCGCTGATTATCGCCCTGGTTATCGTGAACCTGCGCCGACGCTCGCGTGAAAATCGATCGAATAAAAATTAGAAACCGACTCGCTGCATGAGCGAAATGTTGAGGATGGCCGCGGCTCTGCGCAACGCGAGCGATTCCGAACTTACTCGTGTCATCACAGAGCGCATGATCAACTCGGCTGGCCTGGTTGATATTTTTGATTTAGCAGAGGCCCTGACCGCGCCAAAGTCACTGAGCGCCACGCTCTCTGGTCTGCCAAGATCTCAGGCCAAGGCTTTAGAGCAACTTCACAATCAGCTTGCCGCCGAGTCCCAAGCGGTTACATCCCTGGCACGCAACTTTTTGATCGAGAAAACCGATTCCACCCATCGCCTGTTTCCGACGGTTGCCGAAACCTTTGCGGCCATGACCAAGGCCAATGGCGGCCACATTGCGGTTGAGCCAGTTTTGGCGGTCGTCATTTCAGCTGAGGCCCAGGATCTGCAGGTGGCAACCGACCGTGAGGCCGGAATCTGCATCTTTGAAATCCTGCAGGCGCTGACCGAACTTCACTTCGATTTGGAACTTCGCTATGTGCGCGAGGTTGGACGGCGCAGCGTTGGTCTTCCAGATATCAAACGACTGGCCAGCCACCTCAGAAAATCCAATGACTTTGCTCGAATCGTCTATGACCTTGCAGACCTCAGCGGTTGGGTGGTCTTGGCCAACGGTCGCTGGCAACTATCCAATCTTGCTGAAAAATG
Source organism: uncultured Rhodoluna sp. (assembly GCA_964563325.1). Classification (GTDB taxonomy): domain Bacteria; phylum Actinomycetota; class Actinomycetes; order Actinomycetales; family Microbacteriaceae; genus Rhodoluna. The sequence continues at coordinate 1,394 of CAZLWT010000206.1, forward strand.
GGTCGCCTGGAGCCAAACCCAGCGGTGGCAACATTTGGTTTCCACCTGGCGCACAATTTTGGGCGATGAATCTGCGAACGAACTGCTCGCCGACATCAAGACCTTTGAACCGAATATTCCGAACTTGGATTCGCTTTTGGAGCGCAACTATCCCTTGGCCGACAGTTCGGTGCAGTCACGCATCCATCGTCTAGCCAAGCTGGCAAACAGCATCGGTCTGACCGTGGCTGGGTCAGCCACCTCTTGGTTGAACTCCACGCTCGAGGGCAATATCGAGCGCGCCGTCAATCTAGCCGCTGAAATGCTGCCATTGGCGCAGAACAAGATTATTTGCCAGGCCGACCTTTCGTTGATTGCCCCCGGCCCGCTGCCGACCACAACCGAAATCGAGCTTCGGCGCTTCGCCGAAACCGAACAGATCGGAATGGCTTCAACCTATCGGTTGACCACTTTGAGCGTGACCCACGGCCTTGAAACCGGAATGCGGCCGGAACAGATAACGGGTTTGCTGATCGAACTCTCTGGAAAAGAACTGCCCCAGCCAGTTGATTACCTGATTCGCGAGGTTGCCAATCGTTTTGGGCGCCTCACGGTTGCTGCCGCCTCGGGTGAGGCCAGAAGCAGCATTCGCGCCGCCGACCCAATCTTGCTAACCGAAATACTAAATGACACCCGCCTGCGACCTTTCAATCTGTTGCCTGGTGCGGGGGCTGGAATGCGAGCCAGTGCAGAGGCCGGTTTGCACACCAGGTTCGAGCCCGAGGTCATCTATTACGGTCTGCGCGAGGCGGGTTATGCCGCAATCCGGGTTGACGAGTTTGGCAAGGTTTTATCGCCAAGGGTTGCACTTGAACTAAATGGTTCGGAAATTTCTGCCAAGAAAGCGTCAACGGTCGGCGAAGACATTCAGCGCATCAGAGCGCAGGATGCCAGGGTGTCGAGCGACCCGGATAGCAGTGACGTGCAGCGGCAAATCCAGCTGGCGCTCAAAAACAAGACCAAGTTGCAAATCACGGTGACAAACGCTGCTGGTTTAGAGATTGAATATTTACTTGAACCAATCGGCATAGCAAACGGCAGGTTGCGGGCCCTCGACAGTCGGGCAGACATTGAAAGAACGCTGCCGCTGTCTAGCATTCTCAAAGTTTCTCTTGATTAAATTTTTAGCAAAGTAGGGGTTAGATGATGTCGGAAGCTACCATTTTGGGGCCGCTTATCGTGCAGAGCGATAAGACTGCCCTGCTTGAGGTTGACCATCCACAGGCGGCTGACGCCAGACACGATTTGGCGATTTTTGCCGAACTCGAGCGCGCCCCGGAACATATTCACACCTATCGCATCACGCGACTGGGTTTGTGGAATGCAAGGGCAGCCGGCCATGACTCGGACTTTGTTTTGGGAGTCTTGGATCGGTATGCGAAGTTTGCCGTGCCAACCTCGGTGCGAGCCGACATAACCGAAACGATGTCGCGTTATGGGCGCCTGATTATTCAACGTGGCCCTGAAGGCGAACTCGAACTGGTCTCGGCCGAACCCGCCATCTTGATTGAGGCGTCCAGACATAAAAAGATTGCTTTGCTATTGGGCGGCCGAATCTCGGAGACCGCCTTCAGCATTCAGCCCTGGGCCCGTGGTCAGGTGAAGCAAG
>CAZLWT010000207.1:0-3039 GCA_964563325.1 uncultured Rhodoluna sp.
GGACTGACCTTCGATGCAACTGTTTCTTGGCCGGTGTATGACTGGATGGGTGTTGCGAAGGCGGCCTTCGAAGCGACCTCTCGCTACCTGGCTCGCTACCTGGGCAAGGAAGGCATCCGCGTCAACCTCATCTCGGCCGGTCCGCTTCGCACGACTGCTGCGAAGGGCATTCCCGGATTCGCAACCATGGAAGAACTCTGGACCGACCGAGCACCGCTCGGCTGGAACCTAACCGACACCGAAGCTGCCGCCCGCGGAATCATCGCATTGCTTTCGGACTGGTTCCCGGCCACCACAGGCGAAATGATTCACGTTGATGGCGGTCTTCACTCAACCGGAGCGTAATCCACAGGATTCAAGGAAAAAGCACGCGACCTGTCGCGTGCTTTTTTCGTTTCTAAAGCCTGTGGTTGCTAGGCGCAGATGATTGGAATGAGCTCGGCCAAATCCTCGCGCTGAATGACAATGCTGGCTAGGTCTCGAACCACCGGTTTTGCATTGAAGGCCACTGAGAGTGCGGCCCGTTGCATCATTTCAAGATCATTTGCCCCATCGCCAACGGCAATCGTCTGATGAGGCCCAGCACCGACCTGTGTGGCCCACTCATCCAAAGCATCGGCCTTTGCGGTCTTATCGATGATTTTTCCGGACACACGACCGGTGAGCTTTCCGTTGATAACTTCGAGTTCGTTTGCCCGCCAAAAATCGAGTTTCAGGCGTTTTGCCAAGGGATTTAGCAACTGATTGAATCCGCCCGAGACTGCCCCGACCAATCCGCCAGAGCTGTGAATCGCATCGATTAACTGCTCGGCACCAGCGGAAACTCGAATCTGTTGCAACGCGCGCTCGAAAACCTGCTCAGGAAGCCCCTCGAGGGTCGCTACGCGAGCTACTAGGCTTTCGGCGAAGTCCAACTCACCCGCCATGGCTCGTTCCGTCACAGCCGCCACCTGCGCGCGAACCCCTGCAAAATCGGCGAGCAGTTCAATGACCTCGTCTTGAATCAAAGTTGAATCGACATCAAAAACTACAAGCAGGCGGCTCACGGAGTAACTAGGACGCCTTTACCGACAACGGTGATTCCGGAATCGGTAACCGTGAAACCACGGCTGAGGTCTCTTTGCTTGTCGACACCGATGGATGCGCCATCGGCAACAACCACGCTCTTGTCGAGGATTGCCTTGCGAACCGTTGCATCGCGCCCGACCAGCACGCCATCGAGCAGCACCGAGTCGGTGACCAAAGCACGCGAGTGAACCCGGACGTTCGGTGAAAGCACGCTTCGCTCAACGATTCCACCCGAGACCACGGTGCCAAGCGAAACTATCGAGTCGGTAGTGCGACCCTGATTTCCCTCACCATCGTGCACGAACTTGGCCGGCGGCAGGTTGATTTGCTGCGTGAATATTGGCCATTCTGAGTTGTACAGGTTGAACACCGGCATGACCGAAATTAGGTCCATGTGGGCATCGTAGTAGGAATCAAGGGTTCCTACATCGCGCCAGTACGAGTGGTCTCGATCGGTTGAACCTGGAATCTCGTTGAAGGTGAAGTCGTAGACCCCGGCATCTTCGCACGCAACCATGTACAGCACAATGTCTCCACCCAGGTCGTGCTCGGAATCGTCCAGGGTTCCATCGTGTTCGATGGCGTCAATGAGCGCCTGTGCGGTGAAGACGTAGTTGCCCATTGAGGCTAGAACCTCGCCGGGGGATTCCAGTAGACCCTTTGGGTCAGTTGGCTTCTCTAGAAAAGCAGAGATTTTGGTTGGGTCCTGATCATCAATTTCAATCACGCCGAACTGATTTGCGAGCTCGAGCGGTTGACGAATCGCTGCCACGGTTACACCGCGACCGGATTTGATATGGGCCTGAATCATCTGATCGAAATCCATGCGATAGACGTGGTCAGCACCAACCACCACGACGATGTCTGGTCGTTCATCACCCAGCAGGTTCATGCTCTGCAAAATGGCGTCGGCACTGCCACTGAACCAGCGTTTGCCAAGCCGCTGCTGCGCCGGAACCGAGGCCACGTAAGAGCCCAAGAGTGGCGACATTCTCCAGGTGAGCGAGATGTGGCGGTCCAAGCTGTGGGATTTGTACTGGGTTAGCACCACGATTCTGCGCAGTCCAGAGTTGATTAGGTTCGAGAGCGCAAAGTCGATGAGTCGATAGCTGCCGCCAAAGGGTACGGCCGGTTTTGCCCGATCGGCAGTCAACGGCATCAAGCGTTTTCCCTCGCCACCGGCGAGGACCATTCCAAAGACTCTAAGTGCACTCATATCTCGAATGTTATTGGCAATTCGCCTCAACCACTAACATGGCGTCATGAGAGTCGACATAATCAGCAAAGAATATCCACCCGCCGTTTACGGTGGAGCCGGCGTACACGTCGCGGAATTGGTCAAGGTGCTGCGTGGCCAACTGGACGTAAAGGTCCGTTGCTTCGGCGCAGAACGTAATGAAATTGATACTTTTGCCTACACTCACGGCTCGCAATACGAAGCCAGCAATGCCGCTTTACAAACTTTGGCCACCGACCTTTCGATGGTTTCTGATATTGCCGGCGCTGACCTGGTTCACTCGCATACCTGGTACGCAAACTTTGCCGGCCAAATCGCCGGTTCGCTTCACGGAATACCTCACCTGATTACGGCCCACAGTCTCGAGCCGCTTAGACCCTGGAAAGAAGACCAACTCGGTGGTGGCTATCGACTTTCGTCCTGGATCGAGCGAACCGCATACGAAGCGGCGACTGGGATAATTGCCGTTAGCCACGGCATGCGCGCCGATATTTTGCGCGCCTACCCGCAACTCGACCCAACCAAAGTATCCGTGGTTCACAACGGCATTGACCTGGCCGCGTTTCAATCGGCTGATCAGCCGGCCCTGGTGCGAGGCCTTGGCATAAACCCGGATCAGCGCAGCGTGGTATTCGTGGGTCGAATCACCCAGCAAAAGGGTTTGCCGTATCTTGTGAAATCAGCGAGGCAGCTTCCCGCCGACGTTCAACTGGTGCTCTGCGCCGGCGCGCCGG
>CAZLWT010000208.1:0-3015 GCA_964563325.1 uncultured Rhodoluna sp.
TCGTTTCGCGCTCGCGGTCGGGGGCAGATAGCCAATGACAATGCAGGTTGATTTAACTCAGACTTTCATGCCGGATGACGAGAGACCGGCCGGTCTTCCGAAGCGTCGCATCAGCGGAATGCGACAAGAGGACTACTTCAACATTCTGGGAGCTGCTGCTGGCGCGATAGCCTCAACCAGCCTGGTCTTTGGTTGGATAACCCCATTGCAGGGGGCTGTCGGATTCCTGCTCGTCTCTTATATCTTGTTCCTCGGCTTCTACACAATCCTGATTTCATTTACCGGTGGCCGCGAGGAAATCAAAGACAGAATCATCACCGTGTTTTTGTACTCGGCCGGAATAGTGCTCTTGTCATCGCTGCTTTTCGTCGTACTTTTCACCTTGGTGCGGGCTTCCGATGCGCTGCCTCATCTCAACTTTTATACCGAAACCATGGTGTTCGCTGGCCCGCTAGACCCGCTAACGGTTGGCGGCGTGCTTCACGCAATTATTGGAACGCTGATCCAGATATCCATCGCCCTGGCGGTCACCATTCCCCTTGGCATCACCACCGCGGTGTTCCTTAACGAGGTCGGCGGAAAGTTCGCGAGATTTGTTCGCACCGTCAGCGATGCCATGACTGCCTTGCCATCCATCGTGGCTGGTCTTTTCGTGTTCTCGGCTTTCATCTCGACCGGCATCGGACAGCGCTCGGGAGTTGCGGCCGCCCTTGCCATTACGGTCATGATGCTTCCGATTGTGATTCGAGCCGCCGATGTCGTTTTGCGCTTGGTGCCGGGCAACCTGCGTGAGGCATCCTATGCTCTTGGCACCTCGCGCTGGAAGACGGTTTGGCATGTGGTTTTGCCCACCTCGCGTTCTGGGCTTGTCACTGCCGTTATTTTGGGTACGGCCCGTGGGCTTGGCGAAACCTCGCCGGTTTTGCTTACCTCGGGCATGACCAACGTTCTGAACGTAGACCCAACTCAGCGCCCGATGATCTCGTTGCCGCTTCAGGTTTTTGCCTTCATCAAGTCGCCAGAGCCAAATATGGTTGCCCGTGGCTTTGGCACCGCGGCCGTGTTGCTCATTTTGGTTTTGATTCTGTTCAGCATTGCACGATGGATAGGTGGCAACGGGCCAGGCGTGCTTTCTAAGCGCCAACGCATTCGGCTGGTCGAGCGCTCGCGTCAAGATGAGATTCGCATGACGCTTCGACAGGTCGCAAAAAACCGACTGTCTGGTTCGAACGATTTCTTCAGCACCTCGGAACGAGAGGGTTCTGCGAGTGGCAGACGTGCCCGTCGTTCTAGCGACTCGAAAGGCAATAACTAGTATGCGAAAGCTAACTTTACGCACTCTCGCTGTCTTGGCCGTTAGCGCCCTGGCGTTAGGTTTATCGGTTCAGGCTGCCGACGCAGCAACCTACGTTCCAATCTCTGGCTCGGGTTCGACCTGGTCACAAAACGCCCTGGACCAGTGGCGCAAGAACGTGGCAGCCAACTATGGCATGACCGTTAACTACTCGGGCAACGGTTCATCCGCCGGTCGCACCGACTACATCGCAGGCACCGTGGATTTTGCAGTTTCCGAGATCCCGTTCCAGCTTCACCCCAAAGACGGTTCGCCGCCCGAGGTGGTGCCTCGTGGCTATGCCTATATGCCCATCGTCGCCGGTGGAACATCTTTTATGTACAACCTCAAAATTGGCGGTATAAGAGTAACCAATCTGCGCCTGAGTGGCCCAGTCATCGCCAAAATTTTCACCGGTGTAATCACCAACTGGAACGACCCGGCCATTGCAGCTGACAACCCCAAACTGGTTTTGCCAAATAAGCCAATCGTGCCAGTTGTGCGATCGGATGGCTCGGGTACGACCGCTCAGTTCACACTTTGGATGTCGAAACAGCAACCGACTCTTTGGAACGCATTCTGTAAAAAGTCTGGAATGGCAACGCCTTGCGGCCTGACATCACAGTTCCCGAGTGCACCAGGATTCAAGTACCAAAGCGGTTCGAATGGTGTTGCAGGTTACGTAAGCCAGAACTATGGCGAGGGTGCAATCACCTACGTTGAGTACTCATATGCGATTAAAGCCGGATTCCCGGTAACCAAGGTGCTGAATAAGTCTGGCTATTACACCGAGCCAAGCGCCAACTCTGTTGCCGTTGCGCTTTTGAAGGCACAGATCAACACCGACAAGACATCCGACGCTTACCTGACGCAGATTCTAGATGGTGTCTACAACAACGCCGATGCCAGGGCATACCCGATTTCGTCTTATTCATACATGATTGTGCCAACCGCTGTCGGCGGTGTTTTCACCAATCAAAAAGGTGCAACGCTGGGCGCGTTTGCCCACTATATGTTGTGTGAGGGCCAGCAACAGGCCTCTGCTTTGGGTTACTCGCCACTGCCTATGAACCTTGTAACGGCCGGTTTCGATCAGATCAAGCGGATTCCGGGCGCCGGTGCGGCAGCCAACGTCGACGCAAAAAACTGCAATAACCCGACCTTTAAGGCCGGCGACAGCCCAGCTAGCAACCGCTTGGCCTTGACTGCACCGCAACCACCGGCATGTGACAAGCAAGGTGCCGACCAGTGCACCACGGGTTCGGCTGGCTCAAACTCGGGATCGGGTACCACCACCGATGGCACCGGCACCGGCACGACTGATGGCACGGGAACCGCTACTGGCATGACGGACGGCACCGGAACCGGAACTGGCACGGGCATGAACACGGGTGGCTCATCAGGCGGCGTGCCAACCAACGTTGAGGCATACCCTTACACGCTGCCGAATGACAACTTCGGATACTCGCAGGTAATGATGGTTGTTGCGGGCTTTTTGCTCATCTTGCTGATCATCGCCCCGCCACTGTTTATGTCCTTCTTGGGCAGAAGAAAGCGCAACCAGTAGGCTTCCTATTTCGTTTGGTTTACCTAGTGTCTTCAGGGTTATCCCAAACTATGCTCACTTTTTTCCCAGAGTTTACCCAGAGTTTGTAATGGATTTCTAGCCTCTAGGAATGGTA
>CAZLWT010000209.1:0-2944 GCA_964563325.1 uncultured Rhodoluna sp.
CGATCATTTCTTCGCCGCTGCGCTCTTGGCCTTCGAAGGTGTACTTCTTGGTTTCTTCGGAATAGAACTCGGTGGCCGCAACATCAAGGGCAAGTGCGATGTCGGTGCCCAACTTGTAGCCGGCAGCCGCAACGGCCTCGGCGATCAGGTCAAGGGCTGCCGCGTTGGTTGGCAACTCAGGGGCAAAGCCACCCTCGTCGCCAAGACCGGTTGAAAGGCCGCGTGAGTGCAGGATGCCCTTTAGCGCGTGGTAAACCTCGACACCCCAACGAAGGGCTTCGCTGAAGGTTTCGGCGCCAAGTGGCACGATCATGAACTCTTGAATGTCAACGCCGGTGTCAGCGTGAGCGCCACCGTTGATGATGTTCATTAGTGGAACAGGAAGCACGTGGGCGTTTGGGCCACCAAGGTAGCGGTAAAGCGGCTGACCGGTTGATTCGGCAGCGGCGCGAGCGGTGGCAAGTGACACACCCAAGATGGCGTTGGCACCGAGGTTTGACTTGGTGGCGGTGCCATCAAGCTCGATTAGGGCTGCGTCAACCAGGCGCTGGTCAAGAGCATCGAAGTCAACCAGGGCTTCGTCGATTACGCCAACAACTGCCGCAACGGCGTTCTGCACGCCTTTGCCAAGGTAGCGAGCCTTGTCGCCATCGCGTGATTCGTGGGCTTCGAAGGCACCGGTTGAGGCACCCGATGGAACGGCTGCGCGGCCAAAGCTGTCATCGTCTAGCAGAACCTCAACCTCGATGGTTGGGTTGCCACGTGAGTCTAGAATCTCGCGGGCGCCTACGGCTTCAATAATTGACAAGGGATGCTCCTCTTATATAGCTTTTGTTTAGCTTGAAATGGATTGTGATGCGGCCCCGACCAATATTGCGAAAACCGCTAAATGACGTCGTTGTGATCTTCTAATAGTTTATCTATGGATGGCATGATTAGGGTCTTGGCAAACCGTCGAATCGGTGAATTCGCGCTTGCCTAGACGCTTTCGAGTGATGTCGCTGCAATCAACAAGTTGCGATCCAAAAACTCCCTCGCAACTGCAGACTCTGGCACGTCTATTTTGATCCGGGACCCGCTCAATGTGACTTTGGTTGCCGAAACACGTTGCTGGTCGAACACCCATGCCGGTGGCACCAGTCCAGCTTGATTAAATCGGTATTCGACTATTGCTGCCAATGCTGCATCCCAAGCAGGGTCTCCCGTAGCCGCTGGTTCGGCCAACACAAGGGCATACTTGTTCACTCCAAACTCAGCCACTAAATCGTCTGAAAACTGAATGAGACTTCTGAAAGCACCGCCATTATCTTGCGCGACGACGTCGGAACTAATCTGATCAGCTACTTCGACAGCCGACGGCCGAATAGTGTGTGCGAGGACTAGTCTGTGCCCAGTGCGAGAGAGAACTTTTTGTGCGGTGTCGTATCGCGGCACCCGGCGACCGTTTTCAAAGAACGAGATTGAAGATATTGGTATGCCAGAGGCATCGCTCAAAAGAGCCTGACTGACCGACGCTGCCGCTCGGGCCGTTTTGAGGATAATGTTGAAGCCCATGCGGCATCCTTCCTAGGTTATCTAAAACGATAACATAATCTGGAATAAACGACTAGCCTCTTTAGTGCTGACGTGCAGCGGAATAACTTGGCACCCCACAACGTTTTCGTCTAGATGCTAGAACCCATTGACCTGTCGTTGTCGTCGCATGAAATTGTCGATGAGTTTTTCACCGGCCTTCACTCGGGTGGCGGCAAGAGCCACATTCGGGGCGGTCAAACTGCCGCTAACGAAGCTCTTGAGAACCTAGACATCACGCGCTATGCCTCAGATAGATCAGAGGTGTTGCCGGTAAGCCGGCGCGGTGCCACCGTGCTCTCGCCCTACATCCGTCATAACCTGCTGACGCTCAAGCAGGTTTGGTCGGCCGTGAACGATGCCCCTTTTCGCGACCGCGAGAAGTTTCAAGATGAACTCATGTGGCAAGAATATGCTCGCCACCTTTATGCTCGCGTCGGCACTCACTTCTTTGACAACCTGAGCTTCGAGCAAGAGCGCGATGCTGCGGGTGACGGCTGGAATCGAGAGATGCACTGCATCGACCAGGTGGTAAAAGAGCTTGAAACCGATGGATGGCTGGTCAACCAGACGAGAATGTGGCTGGCCTCGCACTGGACTGTTCGCAACCAAAAAGGTTGGATTCACGGCCAAGAGCGAATGTATCAAAACCTTCTCGACGGCTCAAGAGCCGCCAACCTGCTGGGTTGGCAATGGACAGTGGGCTCTGCTGGCAAACCGTACGGATTTGCTAGGTGGCAGGTTGAAAAGCGCGCGCCCGGTCTGTGCATGAAATGCCCGCTCAAGAAGGCCTGCCCGATTCAGAATTTCCCTGAAGAGCAACCCTTGCCAAGACTCGACCGCCTTGAACTATTAGACCGCGATCCCGACCTAGATCGAACCACCGGACCCAGAGCGACCGTCAGAAATGCCGCTCCAAAGGAAGTGCTCATCACTATCGATTCAATGGGTGACGCCGACCCCGCCTTAGTTGCAAACCCGGACCTACCAGTGGTGTTTGTGTTCAACCAAGGCGCGCTGGCGAGGTTGCAGCTGTCATCTAAGCGCATCCACTTTTATTTAGAAACCTTGCAAGACCTTGCCCTGAGGCGCGACTTGAAGGTGTATCTTGGCAGCCCATATGAGTACGCGCGCGAGAACCCGGTGGCTGTCACCTACGCACCGGTGCCAAGTTTTGAAAAGTTCGGTCAAGTTGCCGAGCTGCACCCATTCCCATGGTTACGACCGCCTCATGATCGAAACATCAAGTCGTTCACCGCTTGGCGGCAAAACATAACCTAGTCACCAAAGTGTCGCAGGGCGCTAAAGTCAACCTCGCCGGTCGAGTCGGCATCAACCGCCAAGAAGCGGTCGAAGCCCTGGGCCGCTAGGC
>CAZLWT010000210.1:0-2934 GCA_964563325.1 uncultured Rhodoluna sp.
TATAGTGGCCTGGCCGGGTCTATAGTCGCCTGGTGAGTTAGGGCAGTGGCTTAGCCCTGTCTTTTAGGCAACAGTAGCCAGGTGTAGGCACCGGCAAAGCTAAAGCCAACCATCGCGTAGAGCACAGTGAACCAGGTAAGCGCCACTGGTATTAGTAGGGTGAGCGCTCCTAGCGCAGCGGCTGAAACCTGCATGACCCTTGCCGAGAACCGAACCGATGGGTCGCTGGCAAACTGGGCAACTGAAAACATGTTTCCCGAAAGCGCCACGAGAGTGATTCCGATCATGCGCATCGACCACTGCAAGCCTGGGCTGTCTTCCAAGCCCAAGAGGCTAAGAAAAATACCCGGGGCAAGCAACAATAGGATGGCGCTTAGCCCAAAGACCAAACTTCCGGTTTTTAGAGTCAGCCTCAGCGGCCGCTCACTTGTTGTCATTGTCATGCTGACTTCCTAGCGGTAAATGTTTGGGTAAAGAAAATGCGGGGTCACCAAAGGGTGACCCCGCATTTTCAATGGCGTTTCTTAGTCGCGGAACTCCGAAGCGGCAAATGCTGCGTCGTCTTCAGCTGACTTGATGCGGGCGATCGAGAAGATGATCAGACCGAAGAGGCACTTGGCCAGGATGTCGGCGATGCTGTAGCCAACTTCACGAGCAACGAAGTTGTCGGCCACAAAGCTGTTCTGTCCCATTGCCAAGATGAAGGTGATTGGGTAGACACCCCAGGTTGCGATAAGCAAGATGCGAACCAACTGAACCTTCTTCTGAACTGCCTCAGACTGGCGAGCCAAGCTCTTGCCAAGTTCGATGAACAGAACGTAAAGGATGTACAGGAATGGAAGGGTCGACAACAGGCCCCACCAGCCAGCAGTGATGCCAAAGAGGTCAAGCTTTGCGTCGCCAGGGTAGCCAAGGGCGATCATGGCAGCAGCGGCAGGTACCAAACGGTTCAAGATTGAGCGCTGAACCGAACGGGCTAGGGCCAATACTGCAACAACCTCAACCAAAAGCAGTGGAACGGTCAATAGCCAGTCAACGTAGCGGTAGCCAACGTTGTATGCCTGAGGCACGTTGCCGGCCACACCCGAGAAGGCGTGGTTGAACGAGTCAAACATTCTGAAGTAGTGGTAGGCGGCGATTGCGGTTACGGTACCCGAAACCATTACTGCCATGCGGTAGCGCGGCAATACTCTTTCACGGCCGACAAACAAGAAGATCGAGGTGAAGATCATGCTTGCTAGGCCTAGCGAGAGGATGTTATAGACGAGGTTGAACTGGTTATCGTTCAACAGTTGTGACAAGTTGTTCATTTGAAGCCTTTCATTATTCGTACGTTTCAACGTTGAAGGTGACGGTTTATACATGGCGCATAATTCTTAGATTCCGACACTCAGGCCGCTAGGGCGCATAGTCGCACAACTTTTTCAAAGTATGAGAATCTGCTGTTAATCTAGTGCTCCGGTTGGGCGGGTTTCGTCCAATCCTTTGTAAAGTTCCGATAACGTTATATTTGCTTTGGTCGTGCTTTGAACCTACGTGCCTAACATACACCCGCCCCAAAGAATTACAGATGCCTATGAAGGCGACACGCCCCGGCGTTCTGTGGGCTCGGCTAGATGGCCAACAAGCCCTCTATCTTGCCAAAGACCTCCATGCCGCGCACCCGCTCGGCTCGAAGGCTTAGCGGGCCATGAGGCCCATTAACCGACCAGTTGACGTGGCTATCGTCAATGGTCAGCTAAACCGCGTGGTTTTTGACTCTTGCGTAAAAAAGTGGCCCGGGTCTAGGCTGTGAATACCGCTCCTGAAGTAAAACCTAAGGAGAAATATGTCCAGCATGAAACGCAAACCGATTTCAATCGGTGTGGCAATCCTGACAGCAGCGGCCTTATTTGTCGCTCAACCGGGGGTTGCGCAAGTTGTAAATACAGTCAGTGCTCAATCAGTGATTGGCGGGGTCTCTTCGAGGCATGCCCCAGCAATCCATCTCGTTGCAGTTGGCAACGAAGGCACCCACATCGTGGTTCTAAAACGAGGTTCGGATTTGAACTCGCAGGTGTCCAAGGTAAAGCGCTGGGGCGCCAACTTAACCTATCGTTTCAACAAAACCATCAAGGGCTTTGCGGGTGACTTCACTCCAAAGCAGTTGGTTGCGCTTCGGGCAAATCCGGCGGTGGCCTATATCGAGCGCAACGCGCAGGTTTCGATAAATGACACCTCTGGAAACGAAACCGTTGGCGACCTTTGGGGTCTAGATCGCATCGATCAGGAACCGGGCTTGATTTATTCGGATCTGAGTGGCGGTCTTGATGGTCAATACCATTACGACTCGACCGCACCAGATGTTTACGCCTACGTGATTGACACCGGCATCCTTTCGACGCACACCGAATTTGGGTCTCGGGTGACCAGCGGTGCATCATTTGTCAGGGGTCAAACTTCGACTCAAGATTGCAATGGTCACGGCACTCACGTTGCCGGCATCATTGGTGGCGAACACTTCGGGGTTGCCAAAGCTGTTCACCTGGTTGCCGTGCGTGTGCTCAACTGCAAGGGCAGTGGAACCAATGCCGGGGTCATCGCCGGCATGGATTGGGTAGCCAATAATCATGTGGCCAATAAATCGGTGGCCAATATGAGTTTGGGTGGCGGATACTCGCAGGCATTGAACGATGCGGCGGCTGCCCTGGTTGACTCGGGCGTTGTGTTAGTGGTGGCAGCCGGAAACGAATCTTCAGATGTCGCAGGCCATTCACCGGCCAGCGCCGCGGTTGCAATCACCGTTGCCGCCAGCACCTTCCGTGATGTTTTAGCCAGCTATTCAAATTACGGATCGGGTGTGGATTTAGCCGCACCGGGTTCGGCAATTCTGTCTGCTGTCTCAAGCTCCACAACAGCCACCGACATTTACAGTGGCACCTCAATGGCCTCGCC
>CAZLWT010000211.1:0-2897 GCA_964563325.1 uncultured Rhodoluna sp.
TGCTGTTCACCGAGTTCACGGTTTCGTTCACGGTTGCCAAACGGATCACATCATCACTTTGGGCAAAGCGGTTGCCGGCGGCGTTTAGATGATCGAGCATTTCTTGGGTTGCGTTGCCAACCCGAATCGCGTTCAGAATGTCTTTGAAGTGCTCATCGTGCTGGCGGAAAATCTCGGATAGCTCATAGCGTTCCAGCGAATCATCGCGCCAGACATGCGCGTCAAAGAACCAGTTGCTCTGATAGTTTTCGCCCATGTAGGCGCGCTCGGTGGGGTTGCCGGGCACGGGTGCCAGTTGATAGGGGTCGCCGAACATCACAACTTGCGCGCCACCGAATGGCTCTTTGCGTCGGCCGCGGGCAATGCCCATCGCCTTGCTCATGCCATCCATCAAATCGGCATTGACCATCGAAACCTCGTCGATAACCAGCATGTCAATGGCACCCAAAACCTCGCGAGTGCGTTTGCCCATGTGGTGCGACAGGTTTTGCTCACCCAAAATACCAAACGGAAACCCGAACAGGCTATGGATAGTCGCGCCGCCAACGTTCAACGCCGCCACCCCGGTCGGTGCACAAACCGCGGTCTTCTTGATGGTGTTCTCAATCAGGTAGCTCAGCAGGGTGGACTTGCCCGTGCCGGCTCGGCCGGTGACGAAGATGTTGTTCTCGCTGGTTTCGATGTAATCAAAAAGCGCGCGTTGCTCTTTGGACAGTTCAACATTTTGCATCATTATTCGCCTCGGGCTTTTGATCTGGCATCTCGGGCAGCAAGCCTGGCGAGCATTTCATTGTAATCTTCGATGTCTCGATTGCCGGTGCGATCGGAGGCTCGGTCGAGCCTTCTGGCTTCTCGCTTATCGGTTCTAGACCACTGGATGGACACTATCAGGGTAAGGGCGGCGGTTGGAAACTCACCGATGCCCCAGGCGATTCCTCCACCGGTTTGTTGGTCATCCACCGGGCTTTGGCCCCAGGTTCGACCCATCGACCCAAACCATTCGGCGTCAAGCAAGCCCTGACCCATCATTAGTGACAGGCCAAAGAAGGCGTGGAAGGTGAGGGTGGCAATCAGCAGAATCAAACGAATCGGGTAATCCTGACGGTTTGGCCCCGGATCAATCCCGACGATTGCCTGCACGAAAAGGTAGCCGGTGATTAGGAAGTGCACCAGCATCCACTCGTGGCCGATGTGCTCCCTGGTTGCCCAACCAAATATCGGGGTGAAGTAAAAGACCACCAGCGAGCTGGCAAAAAGCGTGGCCGCAATCAAGGGGTGAGAGATGAACTGGGCGTACTTGGTGTTTACCGCCCAAAGCGCCCATTCACGCAAGCCTCGGGATGCGTCTTGACGCTTCTCGGTGGCTCGAAGCAAAAGGGTGATCGGGGCACCGGGCACCAGAAACAATGGCACCGCCATGGTCAACATCATGTGGGCAATCATGTGCACACTGAACAGGTATTCCGAGTAGGCATTCAGTGCACCCGAGGTGATGTAGGTCAGAAGCAGCATGCCAAGAACCCAAGACACGGAGCGAGCCACGGGCCACTTATCGCCGCGGCGGGTCAGCCGATAGACGCCCAGCAGGTAGCCAAAGAGGCCGAGGGCGGCAACCATTATCCAAAGTAAATCTGGCTTCCACTGCGTGAAATAGCTGACCCAGGTGAGCTCTGGTGGCAGTGGCTCGCCGGTCAGAATCTGCGCCGGGGTCAAAGTGCCAATCGGGGTTGGGTTAAGCGGTGGGGCGGTGCGACTGAGGGCGCTTGCCAGACCGATGGCAATGCCCATGAGGGAAAGTTCGGCTATCGCCAAGCGCCAGAAGGTTGCGGTGCGTTTGGTGTCGATTGCGAAGCGCCCAAGGATTCGGCGGCGATACAGAGCGCCGAAGCCGCCAAGCAGCAAAAGCGCGATGGCCTTGAGCAAAACCAAACTGCCATAGCCGGTCATTAGGTCGGCCGGGCCGCGCAGCCGCAGTGAGGCAGAAACCACTCCGGTCACCGCAACCACGGAAAAGGCCAAAAGGGCCAGGGTGGAATAGCGCTTGGTGATCTTGGCGGCCAGAGCCGAATCGGAGGGCCTAAGGATGAGCAGCGCAAACAATCCGCCAACCCAAACCGTCACGGCAACCAGGTGCAAACCGAGGGAGTTTACCGCCATCGCGTGACCAGCTGTGCCAGCCGCGTGCCCGGTCAGGGCCAATGGAATCAGACCAGCCAGGGAAATCGCCGCCGAAATGCCGGTGCCACTCAGGCCACCGACGGCAAGCAACACAAGACTTAGCAGCAGGCCAACCAAAAGGTTGAGACCAAGGTACTGGCCAAGTTGGATTTGGGTGGCAAACATCCATAGCCCACTGGAAAAGGTTTGGTCGAAGGCGATCTGCGAACCGGTTATCGAAAGGTAGCTGAGCACCAGATTGGCCACACCGAAAAGGGCCCAGCCAGCGGCACCGATTGCCGCCAAATTTAGGGCTCGACGTAACAGGCTGGAACCCTGGTCGAAGGCGAAGGCCGCCAAAACCAGGGTGCCGATTGTCAGCGCCATCGAAAGGTTTAGTGCCGCCTTGACGAGCGGAAGGCCAAAGCGCACGATAACGCCCGGATCAATCAGCAAGGTGGGTTTTGCGGCGCCACCGATAAAGAGCCCAACCAGGGTTGCCAGAACTAAACACGCGGTCAAGCTCAGCAAGGTGGCAATGATTGCTATTGATCCAACACGCTTGGGCTTGGTTTGGGTTATGGTTGACACCCTTTAAGCCTAGGCTGTGGCGGGCTCGCTTGGGCGTCTAACGCCAAAACCTCGGTATAAACCTCTGGGTGCGCTTCAGGTAATCCACATACTCGGGGTGCTGGCTCGAAAGCAGCTGTTCCTCCCACTTCGCCTTGTAGTTGAAGAGC
>CAZLWT010000212.1:0-2876 GCA_964563325.1 uncultured Rhodoluna sp.
GCGAAAACCGCACTCCAGTCGATCATGCACATCTCTGGAAAAATGCCGGCAAAGAGGCCAACGGCTAGCAACCAAACCAGGCCGGGTGACTTGAAGAAACTGGTTCGCTCTGCTCGCACCCGCTCTTCGCGGTGGCCATCCTCGGCCGGCTTCATCAGAAAGCGCGATGCCGCGAAGATTATTGCGGCGCTCAAACCTGGCACCAATATCAGGTGAAGCCAAAGCGGCATGAAGCTGGCGAGCACCCCGGCCAGCGAAGCCGACGCAACGGCACCGATGCTCCAGGAGGCATGAAAACGCCCAATGATCACTCGGTTAACTCGCTTTTGGAACATTACCGCTTGGGAGTTTAACGCCAGATTAAAGAAGCTTCCAAAGAACGACATCGCGATTTGGATTGCGAAAAACAACCCGGCATTATGCGTTAGTGGCAAAAGCATCAGGGTGCCACAAAGCAGTAGCGCTGATACCAGAATCATCGGCAGGGTGCCGAACCGAGAAATTATGCGATTGGCTATCAGCAGCGGAAGAAGCGAACCGAGACCCGCAAAACCGATTATCAGACCCCAGGTGCTAAAACTGACCTGAATCTGGTCGATTAATTCCGGAATGCGAGGAATGTAGGTGGTCGTTGCAAAGGCCTGGGTAAAGAAAACCACGCTCAAAGCGTTTTGCATGGCCTTGACTCGGCCAGCGCTCAAGCCATTAGGCATTTGCGATTTTTAAGAAGTCTTCGCGGTCTACCAGCTTGATGCGTTCACGGCCCTCGGCTTCACCGAGTTCGCGCTCCTTGGCATCGATTTTTAGCCAGGCTTGCCAGTCAACGTATTCAACACCTCGGGCCACAAGCAGCGCCACGATTGCCGTTTCATCCGGGTTGGCTGGTTGCCACCAGGTATCGGCATCGGAAATCAGGTTATTGATGGTCTCGAGAGCATCGCTCTTGGTGTGGCCGATCAAGCCAACCGGGCCCCGCTTGATCCAACCGGTCGCGTAGGTTCCAGGCACGGCAACTGCTGCCTCGTCAAGCACTCGCCCACCGAGGTTTGGAATGACACCCTTTTTGGCATCAAATGGCAAGCCGGCAAGTGGCGACCCGAAGTAGCCAACGGCACGATAGACGGCCTGAACCGGGAAGTCGCGAAGTTCGCCGGTGCCAATCACGCCACCGTTGCCATCCAGCTCGGTTCGCTCGATACGCAAACCAGCTACCTTGCCCTCGGAATCCAAAACCTCGACCGGTGAACTAAAGAAGTGCAGGTGCAATCGCCGACTGGCACCAACCGGCGCCTTTTCGCGCAGCCCTTCGAGGGTGTTGACCATGACGCGGGTCTGGTTGTTGCCATCGATGGCGGCCCTTGATCCATCGTCGTATTTGTAGTCTTCCTCATGCACGATTGTGTCGACGCCCTCGATGTGCACGGCCTCGCGCAACTCGAGCGGGGTGAACTTAACCTGCGCCGGGCCACGGCGGCCAAAGACGTGAACATCGGTGACCGGTGACTTCAAGAGACCCTGGTAAACGTTGTCTGGAATGTCGGTTGAGAGCAACTGCTCTGGGTGCTTGACCAAAATGCGGGCCACGTCGAGCGCCACATTTCCGTTTCCGATAACGGCGATCTCTTTGGCGTTTAGCGGCCACTCGCGCGCAAAATCTGGGTGGGCGTCGTACCAGTTGACAAATTCGGCGGCACCGTAAGAGCCCTCGAGTTCGATTCCGGGAATCGAAAGCTGGGCATCGCGAATGGCACCGGTAGCAAAAATCACCGCGTTGTAGTGCTGCTTGAGGTCATCCATCGTCAGGTCGGCGTCATACTTAACGTTGCCGAAAAAGCGAATGTCGCCGCGATCCAATACCTCATAGAGCGCCTTGATGATTCCCTTGATGCGCGGGTGATCCGGGGCAACTCCGTAGCGCACTAGGCCGTATGGCGCTGGCAGCTGGTCAAAAATATCGATGGATACTTCGAAATCGCGCAATTCTGATTTAACAAGCAGGTCTGCCGCATATATTCCGGCGGGTCCCGCTCCGATGATGGCGAGTCTAAACTTCGACAATTTGCTACTTTCTTGCGAACTACTGTTCGCGGTCAACCACAGCCAGGGCAAAAGTTTCTAGGGCCGCTTTCACAGGGCCTGCCGGCAACGGGGCAAGAGCTGCAACGGCTTCTGCGGCCCACCTTCGCGCCTCTTCGTTGGCTTTTTCGGTCACCGGGTGCACTCTAAGTTGAGCTACCACGGCCGACAACGCCTCATCTGATTCTAAATTACCGTCAATCGCGGCGACCAATTCGGCGGCGGCCGGATCGGTTTTGGCGGCTTCGCGCAGCAAAAGCACCGGAAGGGTCGGCACACCGGCACGCAGATCGGTGCCCGGGGTTTTGCCCGAGGTGGCTTCGGTCGAATAGATGTCAATCACATCATCGATGAGCTGGAAGGCCACGCCCACTTTTTCGCCGTAGATTCGCATTGGTTCACGGTATTCGCTCGGGGCACCAGAAAACATGATTCCAAGTTCGGCGGAAGCGGCGATGAGCGAACCGGTTTTATCGGCAAGCACTCGAATGTAATGCGCTACCGCGTCTTCGCCGTCCTGAGGCCCGACGGTTTCATGCAACTGGCCGAGGCAAAGTCGCTCAAAAGTGTCAGCCTGCAGAGTCAGTGCTCGTTCGCCAAGCCTTGAAACCACTTGCGAGGCACGAGCAAAGAGCAGGTCTCCGGTGAGGATGGCCACGTTGTTGCCCCAAATCTCATGCGCGGTTGGAACCCCGCGCCGCATTGGTGCGCCATCCATGACGTCATCGTGATAAAGCGTTGCCAGGTGGGTGAGCTCAACAACAATGGCGCTGTCGATTACCTGTTGGTTTTCAGGGTCG
>CAZLWT010000213.1:0-2863 GCA_964563325.1 uncultured Rhodoluna sp.
ACGACCCGCTAGAGCAGGCCATCTAGTCGGCTAGTTCTTCTTGCAAGTCGTTTAACACCTCAGGGTTTGGCTCAACCTGCATCAGCAAGACCAGACCGACCAATAGAACCGTGACCAAACCCAAGATGCCAAATACGGCCGGGTTGGCAACTCCGGCTGAGGTGGCAACCCCGACCGAGATCAACCAAGCCGATGGCGAAAGGAAGCTGGCGGCGCGACCGGTGGTTTGGTAAAGCCCGAAGACCTCGCCCTCGCGGCCGTGCGGGGTGAAGCGTGCCACGAAGGTGCGACTGGATGCCTGAGCCGGGCCAACGAAAGCCGTTAGCGCCAAGCCGCCAATCCAATAGGTGATCGGCCCCGCGCTTGCAAAGGCAAACACGCTGACCCCAGAGACCAACAAGCCGATGAGCGAGCCGATGATTACGGTGCGGGTGCCGATTCGGTCATCCAACTGCCCACCGATGAAGGCGCCGACTCCGGCAACAATGTTGGCGGCGATGCCGAACAGGATCACCTGAATGCCCTGGAACCCAAAGGCCACGGTGCCGAGGATGGCGCCGTAGGTGAACACCCCGGCCAATCCATCGCGGTAAATTGCGCTCGAGATCAAAAACTTCAGGGTGCCGGGTGCCTCGGCGCGCAGGGTCTTAAGCTGCTGCCAAACCGCACCGTAGGAGCTCAAGATGCTTTGCTTTGGGCCCTTGAGGGTGGCCTTGGTTTCTGGCACGAAGAGGGCCATCGGAATCGTAAAGATGAACATCCAGGCCGAGGCCAACAGGAACATCACGCGAATGTTCATCGATGAATCTTCGGTGACGCCGAACCAGTGGGTGTCGCCCAGGTAGAAACCAACCAGCGCAATCAGCAGAAGGATGATGCCGCCGACATAGCCAAGACCCCAGGCTGAACCGGATAGCCGACCCATGGTCTTTGGTGTCGAGACGCTCTTGAGCATGGCGTAGTAGTTGATGAACGCGGTTTCTTGCACCACGCTGCCGATGCCGTAGAGGGCCAGACCAAACCACAGGAACTCGGGGCTCGGCGCAACGAAGAAGCTCAGCAACATCAGCAAAACCAGAATGCCGCTGTTGATTAGCAGCCAGAATTTGCGGCGCCCGTTTTCGTCGGAGCGACGCCCCAGGACCGGTGAAATTATTGCGACTAGGATGCCGGCCACGATGCCAACCGTTGACAGGGCTTGGGTGTTTGCCGTTGGGTCACCGAACGAAGCCGAGGTGATGTAGGTGGCGAAGATGAAGGTCTGAATGATCGTCGGGTAGGGCTGTTCGGCCCAATCCCACAGGGCCCAAGACCATCTGGCTAGGCGCGGGTTCTTGGCTGTGTTGACGTTTGTAGTGGTCATAACTAAAAACTAGTGGAAGAGCCCCGCCCGATGGCGGAACTTAGCCAGATAGTTAGCGAAACGTTTGTCTTTGGTCCGCCCATGGCCAAAGTTGAGCGTACTAGACTCAACTTGGCAAATTTGGGCTTGACAAGCAAAAGCACCGGTGGCAAACTTGAGTCAACAAGGCTCAACCAGAGCCTGAGGGATAACAAGGAGATTCACGACTATGGCTCGTGCAGTAGGAATTGACCTAGGAACCACCAACAGCGCAGTAAGCGTTCTCGAAGGTGGGGAACCAACCGTCATCGCCAACGCTGAAGGCTTCCGCACCACCCCATCTGTGGTTGCATTCACCAAGGACGGCGAAGTGCTGGTTGGCGAAACCGCCAAGCGCCAGGCCGTCACCAACGTAGACCGCACCATTTCATCGGTTAAGCGCCACATGGGCACCGACTGGACCTTCGCGGTTGACGACAAGAAATACACCCCGCAGGAAATCTCTGCTCGCATCTTGGCCAAGCTCAAGCGCGATGCCGAAACCTATCTTGGCGAAGCCGTCACCGACGCCGTCATCACCGTTCCTGCCTACTTCAACGATGCCGAGCGTCAAGCAACCAAAGACGCCGGTGAGATCGCCGGCCTCAACGTGCTGCGCATCATCAACGAGCCAACCGCTGCCGCTTTGGCATACGGTCTAGACAAGGGCAAGGAAGACGAGCTCATCCTAGTTTTCGACCTTGGTGGCGGAACCTTCGACGTGTCGCTTCTAGAAGTTGGCAAAGACGAAGACTTCTCAACCATTCAGGTGCGCGCCACCTCTGGTGACAACCGCCTAGGTGGCGACGACTGGGATAACCGCGTGGTCGAGTACCTGGTTAAGAAGTTCAAGGACACCACCGGTGTTGACGTGTCGAAAGACAAGATCGCCATCCAGCGTCTAAAGGAAGCCGCCGAGCAGGCCAAGAAGGAACTGTCGCAGTCGACCCAGACCAGCATTCAGCTGCCTTACCTTTCGCTGACCGAAAACGGCCCGGCGAACCTAGACGAAACCCTCACCCGCTCACAGTTTGAGCAGATGACCGCCGACTTGCTAGAGCGCACCAAGAAGCCTTTCAATGACGTCATCAAAGAAGCCGGAGTCAAGGTTGGCGACATCGCCCACGTTGTTCTAGTCGGTGGCTCAACTCGCATGCCAGCCGTGACCGAACTGGTCAAGAGCCTCACCGGTGGCAAAGAGCCTAACAAGAGCGTGAACCCAGACGAGGTTGTCGCGGTTGGTGCTTCGTTGCAAGCCGGTGTTCTAAAGGGTGAGCGCAAAGACGTTTTGCTTATCGACGTGACTCCACTTGCCTTGGGTATCGAAACCAAGGGTGGCATCATGACCAAGCTGATCGAGCGCAACACCGCGATTCCGACCAAGCGTTCCGAAACCTTCACCACGGCCGACGACAACCAGCCTTCGGTTTCGATTCAGGTTTACCAGGGTGAGCGCGAGTTCACCCGCGACAACAAGTCACT
>CAZLWT010000214.1:0-2851 GCA_964563325.1 uncultured Rhodoluna sp.
TTTTGCGACTGCTGGCTTTCCGTCTAAGGTTCTATCCTCTTCGCTGTCGGCTCGCAGAATGACGATTTCGGCTTGTCCAACGCTGATGGCTCTTTTGGTGTGTTCGACGAAGGCGGCCACGTCAGAGCCTAAGAAGTTTTCGCCGTCGCCCAAGCCGATGACCAGGGGCGCGTTGCGGCGGGCGGCCAAGACGACATCGGGTTGGTCTTCGTGAATCACAAGAATCGTGAAGGCGCCGTGCAGTCGGTTGACCACGGTGGCGAATGCGGTTGGCAGGTCGCCGTTGGCCTCGAACTCGCGGGCAATCAGGTGGGCGGCTACTTCGCTGTCGGTCTCGCTGGCAAACTTGGTGCCTTGGGCGACCAATTCGGCTTTTAGCTCGGCAAAGTTTTCGATAATGCCGTTATGAATTAGTGAAAGCTTTTGATGTTCGCCACCAAGGTGTGGGTGAGCGTTGCCGTCGGTTGGTGCGCCGTGGGTGGCCCAGCGGGTGTGGCCGATGCCGATATGGGAAATCGGAAGTGGGTGCTCGGTGATTGAGGCTTCCAGGTTGGCGAGCTTGCCGGCTTTTTTGCGGGTTTCAAGACCCCCGACCGCCGAAATGATTGATACGCCGGCGCTGTCGTAGCCTCGATATTCCAGGCGTCGCAGCCCACCGATGAGCACTTCAAGCGTCGACTTGGGGCCAACGTATCCAACGATTCCACACATGCCTCTAATTTACGGCAGAATGGCTTCTTGTGAACGCCCCTTCAGCGCCAAGCCCTTTTGTCGAGATTTCTCGCGCGGATTGGGCCGAGTTAGGAAACAGCACCGAGTTGCCGCTTTCCGAAGCCGAGATCGCCCACATTCGCGGCCTTGGTGACGTGCTTGACCTCAAAGAGGTTCAGGAGGTTTACCTTCCGCTAAGCCGTTTGCTAAATCTTTATGTTGCCGAGGCCGGCAAGTTGCATCGCGCCACCTCTGACTTTCTCGGCGAGCGCGCCGGGCGAACCCCCTACATAATCGGCATCGCGGGCTCGGTTGCCGTTGGTAAATCCACGGTTTCTCGGTTGTTGCGGGAGCTGTTGACTCGCTGGGAGGGAACGCCTCGCGTGGCTCTTGTCACAACCGATGGATTCTTGTACCCCAACGCCGTGCTTGAGGCTCGCGGTTTGATGGCCCGCAAGGGCTTCCCCGAGTCTTACGACCGGCTGGCGCTTTTGAACTTCGTGGCCGATGTCAAAAGTGGTGTGGCCTCGGTTTCGGCTCCGGTTTATTCGCACCTCAGCTACGACATTGTCGAGGGTGAAAGCGTCGTGGTTGAGAGCCCCGATGTTTTGATTATCGAGGGGCTAAACGTTTTGCAGTCCCCGGGCAACTCGCAAGACTTGGCGCTCAGCGATTTCTTCGATTTCAAGATTTACGTGGACGCCGACACCGAGGTTGTGACCAGTTGGTTCCTTAATCGCTTCAAGCAGTTGCGTGAGTCAGCCTTCGTCAACCCGGCTTCCTACTTTCATCGCTACGCGCAGATGGATGTTGACCAGGCCCTCGACCGTGCCCGTGAAATCTGGTCGACCATCAACTTGCCCAACCTGCTCGAAAACATTCTGCCGACGCGCTCTAGGGCCACACTGGTGTTGCGCAAGGGCAAGGCTCACGCTGTTGAGTCCGTTCTGCTGCGCAAGGTTTGACGTAGCCTTGCCAACTTTTAGCGCCCTACTGGCTTTCTTCATCACCAGCGCAATCATCGTGGCCATTCCCGGGCCCAGCGTGGTTTTTGCGGTCGGGCGCACCTTGGCTCTGGGGCGATTGCCGGGGCTTATCACCGTGCTTGGCAACGCCCTTGGAACCAGCACTTGGTTGATCGGTTCGGCTTTTGGAATTGCCGCCCTACTTGCCATCGCTCCGTGGGTGCTGCAAGTGGTCAAGATTGGCGGGGCTTTGTATTTGGGCTATCTGGGAGTTCAAACCATCCGCAAGAGCGGCAAACAGAGCGCCCTGGTCGTTGAGGTTGGGGGCGTTGTGCGCAGCCCTTGGCAGACCCTGCGCGAAGGTTTTCTGGTTGGGCTTGGCAACCCCAAGGTTGCGGTTTTCTTCTTGGCGGTTTTGCCGCAGTTCATAAACCCTGCCGGCAACTTCACCGCTCAGTTTTTGTTGCTTGGTCTTGGTTTCGAGGTCCTGGGCACCATCGGCGACGCGAGTTATGTGCTTGGCGCGGCTCTGGTGCGCAACTGGATTCTCACCGACTCCCGCCGGCTGACCCGCATCGTTGCCGTCGGAGGCTTGTTGATTGTGGCCGTAGCACTATGGATGTTGTTCAACGCCTAGCCCCTGCCGGCTGCACCGCCCAGCGCGAGGCGCGCGCCTCGTGCCGCGGGCCTCGCGCCACTCGCCTCGTGCCGCTCGCCTCACAACTCGTGCCAAGGTATTTCGGCGATTTCCCGCAGGTAGCCCGGGAACGGGTCGCCTTCCTTCTCGCTGATGATGACTTCTATCTTGTATCCGGCATCGTCAATCATTCGCAGCAGCGTGCCAAGGCTTGGGTCGCGACGCCCCCGGATTATCGTGGAAAGGTTCGAGGCTGATCTGTGGATGGCCTCGGCAAAATCAGCGAGGTTGAGATTCGTGCTTTGAAAGACCTCGTAGAGGATGCCACCGGCGAGGGTCGGAAAGTAAACGGCGGCTCGGTCGCCAAAACTGTCTCGGTCACCGAATAGGTGGTCTTGGGGTTTGAGTGGTTTTTTCCGTTTGGTTTTGCGCGGGCAGGTCCGTGGAACGCTAATGCACAGACCCAGCATTTCGGTCTTCGTCGGTATGTGCTCGAACAGCCCGTCGCTGTAAAGCGATGGGTCGAAGTCCAGTCTCA
>CAZLWT010000215.1:0-1345 GCA_964563325.1 uncultured Rhodoluna sp.
GGTAGGGTTCACGCCGTCTGGGGTGTTATCCGCAGGCATAGGCGCACAGCTGCTTGATGCCGAAGGGTCGCAGTCATAGAAGGTGAAGCTTGGCTTTGCGCTGCTCGGCGCAAACTGGCCGGCTCCGTTGCCCAGAATCTTGAACTTTCCGTCGTTATCGTCCTTGCCAAGCATTTGAACTCGAAAACGCGCGTTCGGAACGATGTTGCCCGAGTTGTCATAGATTGCAACCTTCATCAGGTAGCCACCGCCGCCGGGGAGCTTGCTGCCGGTCGACCAGTCGATTGCGGCCGCGCCACTGGCAGTCGGGTTACCCTGATTTACCTTGATGCCCGCAAACCCAGGGGTGTTGGCAGGGTCGGTGTAAACGCCCGAACCGCTGAACCCGTTGCGATAGGTGTAGTAGTTGTCGTAAAGACCAGTGTTCGAAAGACCCTGCGAGCCCGAAACGCCAGTCGGCGAAGTGGCCGAGGTGAGCAACGAGTTGACGTTGGTGTTGGCGTCTAACCAAACCCATCCCGCCGTGTTTGTCTCAGAAATTGATGATCTGGTGCTAGCCCCGACCTGACTGCCCATCAGGTACTGCACCGAAGCCTTATTGGTGGTGTGATCGGTGTCGGTGCCGTAAGTGTAGGCCGCCTGTGCCGATACAGAAGATAACAGCAGACCGCTCATCAAAACGGCAAACGGAACGAAGATACTGAGAATTTTACGCATGCTAATAACTTAGATTGGAACGTTTTTTGGGAGCGCCCGAACCTAGGGTTTACCCCAGTCTGCAACCGGGCCGCATGTGCCACGCTGGGTAGGCTCGGCTCAAACCCAAAAACGAGGACGTCCATATAATGAAGTCAAACAAATTTTCAATCGCCCGCTTTGGCGCAGGAATCGCCATCGCAGGTCTGGCCATCGCCTGTTTTGCGGCTGCCCCAGCACAAGCGGTAAGTAGCAGCTTGGATGCCAGTGGCGTGGAGTTTGACTTCTCAAACACCGCCGACCTTTTGGTTAACTCGGTCTCCGGCGACAGTGTTATTTACAAGAACGTAGCCAAGATCAATGGAACCGTAATCGATGCCACTGTGACAGTGGTGGCAACCCAAAACAGCATCAAAGACGTTGAAGCGCTTTACACCTCGGCTGCCGACGCAGGTTTCTTGGGTGGCGACTGGACCCAGGGTTGCTACTACAGCGATGCCTATGCGGTCGATCACGCCGCCGAATTGCTCGTTCCCGCAACCGATAAGTTAACACCAATGCTCGCGGTGCTTGACTCGGCCGACCCAAAGTTCTCTAAAGCCATCAGCACCACCGTCACAGTTTGTGGTGGCGCTTTGGAGCCTGCCGA
>CAZLWT010000215.1:1445-2844 GCA_964563325.1 uncultured Rhodoluna sp.
TCCAGCCTCGAATACAGCTTCGGTCAGCGTCAAACCTCTGGCAGTGGCCACCTAGACATGCAGTTCAAGGGCATCGAGTGGAACCCTAAGGCAGCCCCCGTGGCAGTGTTGGCAAACACCGGTGCTTCGCAGGATGGGTCACTCATTGTGGGAGTCGCCGCCTTGCTTGCCGGCCTAATCCTTGTCGCAACGTCGAAGTTTAACCGCCACAAGAAGGCCCGCGCCTAAATCACCAACTGATTCAGCGAATGCCCTCGAAGGAAACTTCGGGGGCATTCGATTGTCTAGGCTTGCAACATGCCAATCACCGCAAAAGTACCTCAGATAACCGCTACGTTTTGGGTCATCAAGATTCTCACAACTGGCATGGGTGAGGCTCTAGCCGATTACTTCGATCACCAATACGACCCCGTGATTGTGGTGGTTCTTTCTGGTCTGGCTCTGGCAGTTGTGCTCTGGCTTCAGTTCAGCGCAAACCGCTTCATCGCTTGGCGCTACTGGAGCGCGGTTTCACTCGTGAGCGTTTTCGGCACCCTGGCCGCCGATGCCGTACATGTGATTTTTGGAGTCCCCTACTGGGTTTCCAGCCTCGTCTTTCTCGGGGCCTTGGTCGCGTTATTTGCAATCTGGAAGGCCGTCGAGGGGCAAATATCCATCGCAAGAATCACAACCAAGCGACGCGAAGTCTTCTACTGGGCCGTTGTGATGGCAACGTTTGCGCTTGGCACGGCGGCCGGCGACATGACAGCAATTACCTTTAACTGGGGGTTCTTGGCCTCTGGTGTTATCTTCACCTTGGCCTTTGCCATTCCGCTGCTGCTAAACACTGCCCTTAGGGCAAACTCGGTGCTGGCCTTCTGGCTGGCCTACGTTATCACTCGCCCGCTCGGTGCCAGCTGTGCCGACTGGTTGGCTCTGCCAGCCGAACGAGGGGGCGTGGGTCTTGGAACCCTGCCCGTCTCGCTCGGCCTCATTGCAAGCATCATCGGTTTCGTCATTCTCAACCGAGACAAGGCGAAGGTCTAGGCTTCTGCTAGGTTGATGGCAACGCAATGAGGCGTTGCTGACCAGGGAGCCATCAGATGAACCTAAACGGAGTCGACCCAGAACTGCTTGCGGCGATGTCCAAAATGCCGGCGATGGATTTTAGTAAGCCCGTCTGGCGGTTCATCGGCCGTTTGGCACCTCGGCTCGTGCCCTCAACCAAGTTAGCCGACGTCACAATGAGCAAGGTAAAGCACGGCAGCCTAAGGGCCAGGCTTTATCAGCCAACCAACCCGAAGAGCCAAGCCAGTTTGCTTTGGATTCACGGGGGTGGGCTGATCATTGGCGCGGCCAAGATGGACGACAAACTCTGCACCGAAACCGCAAGCCTTCTGGGCATCACCGTGCTTTCGAT
>CAZLWT010000216.1:0-2827 GCA_964563325.1 uncultured Rhodoluna sp.
TATGTGAAGGACCGCCCCGGCCATGATCGTCGCTATGCGATCGACGACACCAAGATCGCCGGCGAGCTTGGCTGGAAGCCGGAGGAGACCTTTGAGAGCGGCCTCCACAAAACGGTTCAGTGGTATCTGGAGAATCGCCGCTGGTCCGAGGCGGTGCGCGATGGGAGCTATCGCGATTGGCTCGCCAAAAACTATGAAGGGCGCTAGCAAATGGGAGGTCTTGTGAGAAAAGGCATCATTTTGGCCGGTGGCTCTGGAACGCGTCTCTATCCGCTGACGCGGGTTGTCAGCAAGCAGCTGCTGCCGATCTACGACAAGCCGATGATCTATTATCCCCTCTCGACGCTGATGATGGCCGGCATCCGGGATATCCTCATCATCTCCACGCCGCAGGACCTGCCGATGTATCAGGCCTTGTTCGGCGACGGCAGCCAGTTTGGCATCCCCGGCTGGGGCAACCAGGAGCTAGAAAGCTACCAACCCGAAAACACCGCGATGGATGGCGAATCTTCGCTCGTGATCACCGCAAGAAAGACCGACCCGGCCACCGCACCAGACACCTATTACGGCAAGGCCCAGTTCACCAGCGGCCGCATCGTCACCCACCACAAACTGCACTTCGAATACGGTCGCTACGAGATTCGCGCCAAGGTTTCCGGCGGCGTTGGTCTCTGGCCAGCGTTTTGGATGCTCGGTGATGACATCGCCGAACACACCTGGCCACTCTGTGGCGAAATCGACATCATGGAGTTCATCGGTCGCCGCCCAAACACCATTTACGGCACCCTGCACGGCCCGGGCTACTTCGGCGACGACGGCCACGGCACAACCATTGATTTGCCAGAGCTGGTCTCAGACGACTGGCACGTTTTTGCAATCGAGTGGAAGCCAGACCACATGGTTTGGTTCCTAGACGGCAAAGAATATTTCCGCGCCGAGGCCACTTCGGTTGCCCCAAACGAATGGGTCTTCAACCACCCGTTCTATTTCCTTTTGAACATGGCGGTCGGCGGGCACCTCGGCGGCGAGGTCGACCCAGAACTGCCGGCCGAATCACAACTTTTGGTTGATTACATCCGCGTCTATGAAATCGATGGATACGGCCGGGTCTTCAAACCTTAAAACTTGCGGGTGGCCAAAACGCCTGCGAAAACCAAGGCGAGGGCCGCGGAGATTGCGAGCGGGAAGGTTCCGAAACCAGAACCCAGGTTCCAGGTTAGACCGGCCCAGATGCCCGAGATAAGAATGGCAAAACCGCTAAGCCCCTGCAGTCTTGACTGCGCCCAAAGCTGACTGTCATCCGGGGCCAATTTAGAAACCCAAGACTTGCCAACCGTGTCGTTGACCGCGGCAAAAGCACCGTAGACCACCACGAGCACCAGGGTCCAGGTCTTGTCGCTGGTCAAGGCCAGCCCGCCGTAGGCAATCGCGAAGGCCAGCATGCCAAGGGCAAAAACCCGATGCGGCGCCATTCGATCGCTGAGCATTCCGGCCGGAAAGCTAAGCAGTGCATATGAAATGTTGAATAACAAATAACTGCCGATGACCCACTGCAGGCTGAAGCCCTCTTGGTTTAGGTGCAAAAGCACAAGCGCGTCTGAGAAGTTGACGAGCCCAAAACCAACAATCAGCGCAAGAGCCAGGTTAAGGCGACTGAGTTTCGAAAGCGAAGCCACGATGGATGTCTTGCCCGCCACAACAGCAACCGGCTTGGCCACTTTTTCGGCCCGTTGCCTTGGCTGATTGTCTTTGACCAGCAAAACCAGCACGGCCGAGATGATTCCGGGGATTACTGCAAACCAAAGCACCGGGCGCAGGTTGTTATCAAAAATGGCCAACAGGCCAAGGGCCAAGAGTGGCCCGATTACGGCGCCCAAGGTGTCGGCGCTGCGGTGAAAGCCGATGACCCGACCGCGGTTTTTGGCTTCGACGCCCTCGACCAAAAGCGCATCGCGCGGGGCCGAGCGCATGCCCTTGCCGAGCCGGTCAACCACACGGCCGAGCAAAACCACGGGCCAAAAACCGGCCAGGGCGATGATTACCTTGCCAAGGCCGGCGCCGAAGTAACCCAGAAACACCATCACCTTGCGAGGCATGAAGCGGTTTAGCCAGCGGCTGGCGAGTTTGGTTGCAGCGGCCGTAGCCTCGGCGGCGCCCTCGATGGCCCCGACAACCGCGGCCGGCGCGCCAAGCACCGAGTTTAGAAATATTGGCAAAATCGGGTAGAGCATCTCGCTTGCCGCATCTTGAAGCAGCGAAACCCAGGAAAGGGTCACCAGGTTCTTAGTTAGCCAAACCGGTCGCTTGGATTTTTGCTCAGTCATATTTGCCATCCTCTAATACTCGTACCAAAATGCGTCGAGCAAGTTCATAATCCAAGCGGC
The DNA here is from genome assembly GCA_964563325.1 of uncultured Rhodoluna sp. Taxonomy (GTDB): domain Bacteria; phylum Actinomycetota; class Actinomycetes; order Actinomycetales; family Microbacteriaceae; genus Rhodoluna. The sequence continues at coordinate 2,385 of CAZLWT010000216.1, forward strand.
GCCTGCGACGGCCCGCCTTGTTGTTCCCCTTGAATGGGGCGAGGGCCAAATCTTGTGATTCGGCGCGCACCGATTCGAGCAACTCGTTGGCGGCTGCGCAAAAGGCCGGAAGCGCGGCGGCATCCAAGTCAAAAATTTCTAAATAGGTCATCAGTCGGCTGGAAACCTTGACGCTTTCGCGCGGGTAGCGGAATTCTTCGGCCGGCATGAAGCGAATGCGTTCGCCAACCGAGGTGCCATCAACGGCCCGAAAACCGATACGACCGGTTGGCACATTGAAGCGAAAGCGGCGCTTGAGTGGGTTTGCGATGTTTGGCAAGCGACTGGCCAGAATCTGATCGAGGGTGGCAACGCTTCGGTCACTCACGTAGACCGGCGAAGCTTTACCAAGCTCACTGGCGGTCGTTGCCATGCATGCCACCAGGTTAAGTTCTTCGGTGTAG
>CAZLWT010000217.1:0-2809 GCA_964563325.1 uncultured Rhodoluna sp.
AGTTGGTGGCTTTGGCAAACGAAGCCGAGATAGAGCTGGCGATAGCATCAGCAACCGCAGCTTTCCCCTCATGGCGCGAGCTGTCGCTTGCCAAACGCCAATCGATTCTGTTCAAGTTTCGTGAACTTCTTAATCTGAAGAAACCAGAACTAGCCGAAATCATCACGAGCGAGCATGGCAAGGTGCTTTCAGATGCCCTAGGTGAAATAAGTCGTGGTCAAGAAGTGGTTGAGTTTGCCACCGGCATTCCCTACCTGATGCGAGGTCACTATTCAGAGAATGTCTCAACCGGGGTAGACGTCTATTCGACGCGACAGCCACTGGGCGTTGTCGCCGTGATCAGCCCATTCAACTTTCCGGCAATGGTGCCCATGTGGTTCTTTCCGCTGGCCTTGGCCGCGGGTAACTGCGTAATACTGAAACCATCTGAGAAAGACCCTTCGGCCGCGATTTGGATTGCCAAGTTGCTCAAAGAGGCCGGTTTGCCCGATGGCGTGTTCACCGTGCTCAACGGTGACAAAGTCGCCGTTGACGGTCTACTGACTCATCCCGAGGTAAAAGCGATCTCGTTCGTTGGCTCAACCCCGATTGCCCAGTACGTTTATGAAACTGGCGCTAAGTTCGGAAAACGAGTTCAAGCCCTAGGTGGCGCCAAGAACCACATGCTCGTCCTGCCCGATGCTGATCTTGATTTAGTCGCCGACTCAGCCATTAACGCCGGCTTTGGCTCGGCCGGTGAGCGTTGCATGGCGATATCGGTTGTGGTTGCGGTCGAACCGGTTGCCGAGGCCCTGATTGAGAAAATAGTCTCCAGAATCAAGGAGATAAAAGTTGGCGACGGGCGCAGGAACTGCGACATGGGTCCTTTGGTGACCCAAGCCCATCGCGACAAAGTTGCCTCGTACATTGACATTGCAATCAGCGACGGAGCCGAGGTCATCGTCGATGGCCGAACCGTGCAGGCTGACGGCTCGTCAAGCGGGTTTTGGCTTGGCCCCACTCTGATCGATCGGGTTCCGACAGGTTCGCGAGTCTACAAAGATGAAATCTTTGGGCCTGTCTTATCGGTTGTGAGGGTCAAATCCTACGAAGAAGGCGTCGAGCTCATTAACAGTGGAGCCTTTGGTAACGGCACGGCAATCTTCACGAATGATGGAGGAGCAGCCAGAAGATTCCAGAATGAAATCGAAGTCGGAATGATTGGAATTAACGTGCCAATCCCCGTGCCGGTCGCCTACTACTCGTTTGGTGGTTGGAAGGGTTCACTCTTTGGTGACACCAAAGCCCACGGCGAAGAAGGTGTGCATTTCTTCACCAGAGGCAAAGCCATTACCAGTCGCTGGCTAGACCCAAGCCACGGCGGCATCAATCTTGGGTTCCCACAGAACGGTTAGCTAACTTTAGTCAGACACTGTCGAGTTGCATCGTGCAAAAGAGTGTTGCTGGCCAAAACCGATGACGTGTCATCGGTGAGGGGCCCATCGATTGCGCTTAGCGTGCCACCGGCTTGCTCAACTATTGGCACCAGCGCGGCAATGTCATATATCTTGAGGTCATGCTCGGCAACTATGTCGATGGCACCCTCGGCCAGCAACATGTAGCTCCAGAAATCACCGAAGGCTCTGGTGCGCCAGATCTGACGGCTTAGACCAACCAACTGGTCCAGCTGCCCGGCCTGATCCCAGAGCTGAAGGTTGTTGTAGCTCAAAGACGCGTTTTCCAAATCCCTGACTCTGGATACCGTAATCGATCGAATCGTTCCGTCCAGGTCACGAGTTTTTGCGCCGACCCCCGGGGCCGCCCACCAGCGGCGGCCGAGTGCCGGAGCCGACACGACACTCAAAACCGATTTACCTTCAATGGAAAGCGCGATGAGGCTGGCCCAAACCGGAACGCCGCGCATGAAGTTGGCGGTGCCGTCGATTGGGTCAATTATCCATCGCCGGTTGCTTCGCCCGGTGGTGCCAAACTCTTCGCCAATGATGGAATCGGCTGGGCGCTCGACGGCCAAAATTGCCTTGATGGCCTGCTCAACGGCTTTGTCGGCGTCGGTCACCGGGCTGCGGTCTGCCTTGGTTTCGACCAGCAAATCTTGCGCCAGATAGCGATTCACCGCTATTTCGTCGGCTACGTCGGCCAACCGAATGGCAAGGGCTAGGTCGTCTTCAAATGTGGGCACAGAACCAATTTACCGTTCGGGTCAGTTTTCGTGTTTGCTGTCGAGCGAGGTCATCAGGCGGCGCAGCGAATCAACCCGGGCGGCACCGCTTTCGCCGATGGTTCCGGCGGCAACTGCCTCGTCAAGTCCACAATCGGGGGAGTCGGCGGCGTGGCTGCAGTCGCGCGGGCACTTTTCGATGACCCGATATAGATCCTCGAAAGACCGCAGCAGGTTTTCGGGTTTGATATGGCCAAGCCCAAACGACCTGATGCCGGGAGTATCAATGATCCAACCGCCATCAAAGGCGATGGCTCGAACCGAGGTTGAAGTTTGGCGACCTCGTCCGGTGACCGCATTCACATGCCCGGTGGCCCTGGCCGCGCTTGGCACCAGCGCGTTCACCAGCGTGGATTTGCCCACGCCACTGTGACCTACGATAACCGTGGTTTGCCCCTGCAGCAGCTCGGTGAGCCGCTCGAGACTGGGGTCATCGCTGCGATTTAGCACGACCGGAATGCTGAGCCCGGCAAAGTTTGCCAGAAACTCGGTTGGGTCGGCAAGGTCGGTCTTGGTGATGCACAGGATTGGCTTCAGCCCTGCGTCAAAGGCGGCTGCCAGGTAGCGATCAACCAGGCGGGTTCTTGGCTC
>CAZLWT010000218.1:0-2783 GCA_964563325.1 uncultured Rhodoluna sp.
TAAATTGAAAGTTGGACTCCTTATTAGGGAGTCCAACTTTCGGGGTTCAGTCCACAAGGGCCGAGGCATTTTCTTGTTCAAGTGACTATCCGAAGCGACCATTAACGTAATCGTTTGTGCGCGGGTCAATTGGTTGGCTAAACATCCGGTCGGTCCCGCCAAACTCGACTATGCCACCGGGTTGACCCTGTGACGCCAAGAAGAAAGCGCACTGTTGCGATACGCGCTGAGCCTGCTGCATGTTGTGAGTGACGATGACTATGGTCAGGTCATTGACAAGTTCAAGCATGGTCTCTTCAATCACCCGAGTCGAGGTTGGGTCAAGAGCTGAGCAAGGTTCATCCATCAGCAGAACTCTGGGTGTAATTGCCAGGGAACGCGCGATACAAAGTCGCTGCTGCTGCCCACCTGATAGGCCACCTCCCGGTGAACGAAGGCGGTCTTTGACCTCTTTCCAGAGACCAGCACGCTGCAGGCTACTCTCAACTAATTCGTCTTTGGTATCTTTGGCTGCTGATGTACCAGTCAGCTTTAGACCCGCAATGACATTGTCGTAAATAGACATCGCCGGGAATGGGTTCGGCTTCTGAAACACCATGCCAATGCTCCGTCGAGCCTCGGTTAGCTTCTTACCTGGCTCGTATATGTCATCGCCATCCAAAAGAACTTCACCAGACATAGCGGCCGACGGAATTAGTTCGTGCATGCGATTCAGGATGCGCAAAAAGGTCGATTTACCGCAACCCGAGGGTCCAATGAGTGCAGTTATCACTCCGGCTGGCATAGTAAGTGAAACCCTGTCGAGCACCTTGTGATCGCCAAACCAGGCGGAGATGTTCTTGCCCTCGAGCGTTGCAAGACTGGTATCTGATTGCATCTTGGCCTTCTTTCTTTAGAGCAGGTTTGGTAAGAATTTGACGATTTGATCCATCACAAGCACGGTTGCAAGAATTAGTAGCGGAGCAAACACTAAATAGGCGCGCCTAAGGTCAAAGCGACTGCGAGCCCAAAGATACAAAAGCACTGAAGCAAGCAGGAACTGCAATGCAAAAACCAAAGCCCAGGTAAACCTTAAATCAAAGCCCATTTCTCGTTCTTGAATCGGCAGCGAATAGATGTTTGACACTCTAGGACCCGCTGGCATCACAGTTGAAACTAGTTTGGCGTCAAGGCGCAGGACCCCAGTGGGGTAAAAAGACGCGCCACGGGCCGTGACCAATACCAGTCGAGATTCTCCTACAGCAACTGAAGGCAGCGAGAAATCTCCAGCGTACCGAACTCCGAGCACTGCAAATTTCTGCTTTCCCTGGCCGGTAATCACCTGAATTACGTCGCCGGGCTGAAGGGTTTGAATTGCGCCAAATGGTGCGCCGTAAGCGCTAGAACGCCCCATCAACATAGAAACACCCTGTTGCCCCGGCAAGACCGTGTCACGCCGATGCCCCACTCCCAGGGTTAGTGTTCCGGAGTCAGTGCCCTCAACTACCACCTCATCCAGGTGAAGTTTTGGAATTTGAATAATGGCCACTGGTGACCCCTGGGTCAAAACGACATTGTTGAAGTCTGCTTCACCAGTTGGAGCCGTCGCGTTCGCTAGGTTATCGCGCAGGGTGGTCCGAAGGCTATTCTGGTTCACGCTGTGAATCAGTGGCGTTAAAACGACCATAAAGAACAATAAGGAAACCAGAAACCCGAGAAACATTCCGGTTATCCTTCGGTACAGCATCGCACGTGTGGAAATCGGCTCTTTCGCATCGCGCTGAGAAAGTTCCGCCGAGGCCAAAATGCGAGCGGCCTGGGCAGCATTTTTAGGAGCCTTGCCCTTAGATCTTCTTGCTTTGTTTTTAGGTTTAAATATGCTCAAGACCTATTCCGCCTGATCGTTCTCGGTTGCTGGCATGTTGACAGGTTGCTCTGTCGCCAACTCCCTGATCCAACGTCTTACCCTCAGATTCGGGGCAATCCAAAACCGCCGCAGCAACTCCAACACAAGCAGAGAGCCAACAATGGTTAGGGGAATCAACGGCGCGACGAAAGTCTCTGCGCTGCGCTGCACAGTTCGCAGTTTGTTTTCATCAATGCTCTTAGGTGGAATAACGGTGAAGGTCGTGGTGTACCAACCCCACTGACCGGGCGCATCAACGGTTTGAATCACAGACCTAGTTTCGTGTTTTCTTAGATTAGCTACTTGGAAGTCTTGAGGTTTGGTGAGCTCAAAGAGACCCCAAACCCTTGTATCTATTCGAACATTTACTGAAAATTTTCTCTTGTACGCGTTATGCAACACGATGCTGGCTTTCAAGGGCGCTCCGGTCCATTCCCATGACGGAGCCGCACCCATCTCGACTCCACCGATGTAAAGGACTCCTTCGGTTGCCGAACTTTGGGCACCACCCGACACGGACGGGCTTGGCGCTGGGCTTTCGGTCACGGTGCCTGAGCCACCAGAACCAGAACCGGAACCGGACTTGTGACCATTCACAACTCCCTCAAGGGATACTGCAAAGGTTTTTAGAACCTTTAGCGCGGGTGCAAGTTCCCCGACCTTTTGTGCCGAAGCCAATATTTCATGGTCACCAGTCGCAAGATCTGATGGCAGCACTGCCTTGCAGACAAACACTCCGACCTTGTCAGCGAATCCGCTGCAGATAAGCACGGGTGTTGACTGAACGTAAATCTGCACGAATGAGAATGGTTCAAGCAGAACCAACTTAACCTCTACCGATGCATTGGCAATCGACTGGTCGTTCGCAAGAACAACGAATGGCTTTGGGGTTTCGGTT
>CAZLWT010000219.1:0-2757 GCA_964563325.1 uncultured Rhodoluna sp.
CGTCATTTGACTGGTGGGCCTAGCAAGTGCATCTGGACTTTAATGTCATGGGATCAAGTTCAACGACTCAAATTTGAATCGGAAGGGTACAGCGTCGAATCTATCGAAGGTCTGCTTAAAAGTGCTCGTGAGGAACATCGCCGGCAATTTAAATCGGGAGCACTTGATAAGTTACCCGACTGGGGTAAGGATCGGCCGTGGGGGATGTTGGTGTTTGACGATGATGAGCCATTCCAAGTTGTGCGATTCGTCATTGCTCGATCAGTTTCTGCACTCACAACGTCATCGTCTGTGAGTTTTAGGCACAGTGCTCACAGTCACCCGGGATCAAGGTGCATCGTTAATGAAGATGCCGCAGTGAGCATTCAGTCCGATAACATTTCAAGCATCCCCGTACTTTTGGCACGCTTTCTAAAGCACCTGAAAAAGAACAGTACTTGTGATGAGGAACCACAGAGTGGTGTCGAAGTTATTTACAAGGAAATGTCTCGAGCCTTGAACGGCAAAGTTAAATTTGTTAGAAAGTTAGGTTAGATAGTGATTACGACTTGGAGTGCGAGAAATTTTAAGGCCATATCTCAGGCTTCGCTCGACCTTGGCGAACTAAACGTAATTCTGGGCAAGAATTCCGTCGGTAAGAGCAGCCTTATTCAGTCAATAATCTCGGCGTCACAATATTTTGAAAATCAATATCCAAGTGCAAAATACAGCTTCATAGGCAATGCACAAGACCTCGGGCCAGCTGCTCTTGTCCAAAATAGAGAATCAAAAGATCGAGCAATGACCCTAGCTTTTCGTTTCTCTCAAGCGCCTGCCTACCTAGATGGTGTCTGCGAACTAACTGCAGTGTTGCCAAAACCAGACTCTGACGAAATGCTGGTTCAAGAAATAGATTTCCATCCAAGCAAGACAGGCGCGCTGAGAGGGGGAAGGCTTCATTGCGATTGGGTGGTTGCGGCCGCTGGACGTCAAAAGCGTCGTTTCAGCTACATCGCAAATAACCGCAAGATTGAAATCGACTTAGGTTTCAGTGTCATGCCCGAAGGCTCTTACAGAGATGAGATGTTGCCATCCCGGCTAACTGGGGATGCACAAGTTCACGCGCCAGCCTGGTTGGAAACCCATCTTTTGGTTCTGTCATCACATTTTGGCGCGAATGCTCTTCGATCTAAAGGCAGGACTATTAGGCTCAGGAGTGAGAGCATGCCAAGCGAAGTGGCAATTTTGGGTGAGTTTCTTAGAGCAGTATCGCGATGCAGGGCGGCAAAGGATCAAGAGGCTTCCGCCGTCAAGTCCGTGCCAGAAGGCATGAAGAATCCAGCGGGAGAATCCACCATCGAAGCGGCTTTAGCTGGCCTTCTTGCCTTTAAAGCGGCTCTTGATAAAGCCGAACAGGGGTATAAATCCTTCTTAAAACAATCTGAAAAACGACTCAAGAATCATCTTCCGGGGCATCAATTAGGTATTCCTGCTTCAAGGTATTTTTCGGCTCGTGACAATTCAGCCCCAGAAAACCCGCAGTTGATATGGGTAGGACTCGTGTATTTGGTCGCTCTGGAAGAGAGAGATCGACAGGAACGTCACCCAGAATTTGATTACCTTTTTTCCACCTCCAGAAAGGCGACGGGTGAAGGAACCCTCGATCGTTTTTTCTCTCACCTGCTAGATCAGGCTCGAATGAAGCTTGCACGTAAGGTGAAATATCTGGGACCCATGCGTGCCGTCCACCCAAGTGAGCAGAAAAATGGCCGAACTCCCTCGCAGATAATCCCCATAGGTAGAGGGGGTGAATATCTAGCGCACTACTTTCACACTCATCGTGCCGAAATAGATTCGTACTGCCTCCCCGCAGGCCCTAAGGTAACGTCTTTGGGCAAAGCACTTGACTTGTGGCTAGCTTTCTTCGACATTGGTAAAACCAGTTCGACGGCAAGCAGTTCTTGGGGGGCATCCGAGTATTTACTCGATGGGGAGAGAACAAATCAAAAGGGCACGGGGGTTAGTCAAATATTGCCAGTAATCTTGGTTGCACTAATGTCTAAACCAGGGGATCTGCTCATTCTGGAGCAGCCCGAGCTTCACTTGCATCCTGCCCACCAACGCAAATTGGCAGACCTTCTAGTAACTTTTTCAGAGTACGGTGTGCAGGTCATCGCGGAAACTCACAGCGAGTATCTGGTCACTCGATTGAGGTTACTTATTGCTACCGGAAAGATTCAAAGCCAGAACGCGAAAATAATATTTGCTGAGAGCAAAGGAGTTGGCAGTAAGCGGCAAGTTCGTTTTAAGGCGTCATCAATTGATAAAATCGGGCAGGTTGGTTACTGGCCTGATGGGTTCTTCGAGGAGTCCCTTGGGGATAGGTTGCTTCTGTCGTCCATCCAATTCGCCGCTGAGGAATAGGGATCCAAAACCTATACGCTTCTTTATAGTTCGAATGTATTGCGGGTACTGAACAATCTGCAGAGATCGCGTCAACGGATTAGTGGGTCTAGGAACGAAGTCAATTGCTACAGTCGAACGATAAGCAGCGTGCTTCTTTATTAGCCGAACTTCGATATTTCAATCTTGGTTGATTGGAATCCCCCTTCAGCAAGTTTGCATGACGGGTACGAACCCCACTTGGAGGCTAACCCTTCAGCAGACGCCAATTCTATCGTGCTCGGGAAACTCTTCAAGCTCTAATGGACAAGTTTGATTTATTTTTTGACCTCTGCGTTTGAGCTTCCGAACTTAATGCTCTAGGTGAGAGTGCAT
>CAZLWT010000220.1:0-2753 GCA_964563325.1 uncultured Rhodoluna sp.
GCAATTCTTCGACCGCGTTGCCTTAGATCTGAAGCTGAGCCGTGCAGGTGGCGATGGTGTAGAAGTGATTCGCAGAGGCGACATTCGCTTCGAGATTGATCACGGGTCAAAAATCGTTTCTTGGAGAAAGTGTGACTAAAGCTAAATTCTTCTCAAAATTGAGTGCGGTGCTTTTTTTAGGCTTAGCGCTGAGGGTTTGGCTAGGGTTCTTCGTATTCCACAACCAGGGTTTCGCTTGGGACCTCGCTTGTTTTGGAAACTGGATGGACAACATCGAACAAAACGGCTTGAGTCCATATGGGCCTGACCCCAGTTTCAATTACCCTCCAGTTTTTGCAGATTTGCTATTGGGCATTCAATCTGTGGCGGGAGTTTTTGAGGTAAATCCAATAAACCTCCTTAAATTATTGGGAATCCTTCCCGACATCGCAATAGCCACTGTTATAGCTTTAGCTGGCCGCAAATGGTTGACGGCAAAGCTAGGCCTGCTAGGCGCGGTTCTCTACCTTTTCATTCCGATAACTTGGTATGACTCAGCCATTTGGGGTCAGGTGGATTCATTGGCAATGCTGCCAATGCTCTTGGCAGTGTGGTTGGTCATCGACCGCAAACCGGAATGGTCATTCGTATTATTTACGCTGGCCGTTCTTACCAAGCCTCAGGGCGCGCTCATCATATTTATTTTGGTCCCAGTGCTTCTCGGTCAAATCATCAACAATGAACTCAAATGGAGGCGTCTTGCCACCTCAATGGGGGCTGCCTTTCTTACCTTTTTGGTGGTGTGTCTGCCCTGGGACCTTGAGAGTTATGCACCTCGGAGTGTCGCGGGAATCCCGGTATTAGGCGATCTCTTTGGCTTGGCTGAACAGTATGTCTACAGCGCTAACTATTTTCAGGTACTCACCGCAAATGCCTACAATATTTGGATTCTCGGTGGACGAATTCCGCTGGCACATATAATTCCCGACGATGACGCTATTTGGATTGGGGATAACTACCAAATACTCGGAATCCCCGCCCAGTTGATTGGCGCCAGCTTATTTCTTATGGTGGTGGTGACTGTTTCTGTTGTGCTTTTCAAGCGCCACGACCCACTCCAGGTACTCACCGGCTTTGCCCTCATCTTGGTTGCGTTCTTCGTTCTGCCAACTCGAGTGCATGAACGCTATCTTGTTCAAGCGTTTGCAATTCTGGCAATTATTTGGGCACCAAGAGTCTGGCAACGAATAACACTGATTGTGGTTTCGATAGCAAACACCATAAACCTTCATGCAATCTTGGCAAAAGGCCTAGATGTGCAAAATACTAATGTTCAAACGCCTGATCCAGGTTTTCAAACAGGTGTTGCGAATGCAGAGCCATTCCAAGGCAAAGGCCCAGAAGGATTTGGAATCAGTTGGGTGAGATTGCCCGCTGACTTTGCTCGAGAAGAATGGGTTATTTGGGCAGTGGTCGCCATTCACTTGGTTGCGTTTGTTCTCGTAGCTAGAGATTTTTTGAAAATCACTAACCTAACATTTCGAGTTAGACGTTGACTCTGGCAATGAAACCCCCAATGGGTTGGAATTCTTGGAACTACGGATTGAACGAGCGAGACAGAGCAGACTTCAGCCGCCTAACTGAAAAAACAGTATTGTCACAAGCTCAGGCAATGGTGGATAGCGGCATGCTTGAAGCCGGCTACGACTACTTAGTACTCGACGACGGCTTTCAGTCTGCTCGACGTGATCACCTGGGACGATTGCAGGGGCATGCGCTTCGTTTCGCTCAAGGAATACCTGCTCTAGTTGCAGCAGTAAATTCCAAGGGATTAAAGTTTGGTATTTACTCGGTGCCGGGCACCCTCACATGTGCTCAGCAGTATGACGACTACATTGCCGATGGGCTTGGATCTTTGGGGTTCGAAACCGTAGATGCCAACGCCTTTGCCGAATGGGGAGTGGACTACCTAAAGTATGACTGGTGTCGTGCGCACCTCAATGACGGTCTAAAACCGCAAGAATCGTTCCAAAAAATGTCAGATGCCTTGAAGGCTTCGGGGCGAACAATCGTTTTCTCTATCTCGGAATACGGGTTGTTCAAGTCTCACGAATGGGCTCCCGAATTCACCAACATGTGGCGCACTACCGATGACCTTTTGGCGCGTTGGGATTCGATTCTTTACACACTAGATCTGCAAAAAAACCTATATCGGTACTCAAAACCTGGCGCCTGGAATGACCCTGATATGTTGCAAATTGGTAATGGTTCATTGACTAACTCTGAAAACCGCGCCCACATGTTTCTCTGGGCTGTCTTGAATGCTCCGCTTATGGCTGGAACTGATTTAACGAGGATGAGCGATCAGGTTCGAGAGATTCTGATTCACCCAGGTGTCATCGCTATAGATCAAGACTGGGGTGGCCAGCAAGGTCGCTTGGTTCATTCAAATGGCGACGCTCAAATTTGGAGCAAACCGATGTCTGATGGTTCTAGAGCGAGTGTGCTCTTGTCGCGAGGGGAGTCGCCCGAGGCATTTAATCTTGACAAGCTGTTTCCAGAAATAAACTCTGTTTTTGATGTTTGGACTGGTGACTCGATTGATGGTAACTCGGTTATCGAGGTCCCCCCGCACGATGCAGTCCTTATTCTCACTGCCTGATTGAGAAGTGAGCATCGAACCCTCAGTGGCTTTACCGTCACTTTTACGAGTGAAGTTAAAGAAGAAAACACCCTAATCGGCGAGGATTAGAGTGTTTTCTAGTAGGCCCCGT
>CAZLWT010000221.1:0-2751 GCA_964563325.1 uncultured Rhodoluna sp.
GCGACGACGTTGATAAGCCGGCGGGAGTGCTCTCCGGTGGCGAAAAGACCCGACTTGCCCTGGCCTCACTCGTGGTTTCCTCGGCAAACGTCTTGCTTCTCGATGAACCAACAAACAACCTTGACCCCGCCAGTCGGGAAGAGATTCTGAGAGCGCTGGCATCATTCACGGGTGCGGTTATCTTGGTGTCTCACGATGTTGGCGCGGTCCTGGCACTAAATCCCGAGCGAGTCCTCATTCTGCCCGATGGGGTTGAAGACCACTGGAACGACGGTTACGCCGAGCTCATTTCGCTGTCCTAACAGCCAAACGATGGATTCGCGCTACTCGGCCTCGAGCACCGCGTCTTCGGCGGCATTATCGGCGTCGCCGGGCTGACGTCTGCGTTTTGGCTGATAGGTCACATCGTCCTGAGAACGTCGGATTCTGATCTCTTGCCTGATACCCCAACCGAGCACGATGAAAGCCATGATTCCGAAGGCTAGCCATTGGAAGGCGTAACTCAAATGGTTGCCTTCGTCGATTTCGGGTTTCGAAACCTCGACCGGATAGCTTTTGCTTCCCGGGTTCTCGGTGCGAAGTCGCAGGTAAATGCTGGTGAAGAAATCCGAACGATTGGCCGAACTCAGTTTCTTCAGCTCGACTAGGTCAATCGAGGGAATCTGGCCATCTGGTGCTCCACGATCGAGTTTTGGCTCGCCAATCCGGATTCGCCCGGTCAGGGTTCGATGCTCGTTGGTTGGAATGGGCACAACATCGGGGGAGTCCTGCTTGTTGCCCGTTGCCAGCCAGCCGCGCTCAATGACTATGGTTTGCCCCTGGTCGGTTTGAAAGGGCACGAGTTCAAGAAATCCGGGTTGACCGTTATTGGGCCGGTTGCGAACCAGGGTCAGGCCATCGACTAGGTAGTGGCCGGAAACAGTGACGGTGCGCCACTCTTTTGCTAGGTCAAAGGCGCCGGATGCGGTTGCCAAGCTGCCCAGTGGAACAGCTGGCAAGTCATAGTTCTTCTCGATTTTGGAGATGAATGCAAGCTTTTCGCCGCGACGATTTAGCTGCCAGTTAGCCAGAAATACGCAGGCTACCGCAAAAATGCTGGCAACGAGCAACCAGGCAACACAGCGCCGCCAGGAGTTTCTCAGATGTTTCATTCCACCGCTCTCGACTCAAGAAACATTCCTCGGGTCGATAAATATTCAATCAGATACTCGCGGTGCTCCAGACAGGCCGACCAAACTTTAGTTCTGTCCTCGCTGTGGATTTTGGGATTTCTCCAGAGCAGTCGGTATTTTGCGTCCTCAGTGCAATTGGCTCTCGAGCACTTATTTTGCTGCGAGGAACCGATAAACAAGTTAGTTGCCGTTGTCGGATTGCGAGTTTGTGAAGGCATCGGCCGAAATTACCAGCTTCGGGGCGTCAACCTTGGTCAACTGGGCACCGGGTTGTCCAATGCCCTGGGCGTTGGCGATGACAACCGCAAAATATGGCAGAAAGATCGAACCGGCAAAGAAGACCCACATTAGCCAGCCCTGAACTGTTACCGCCAGCACGATGCAAACCACTCGCACGCCCATGGCAACGAGATATTTAATCATTCGAGCACGGCGCTCAATTTCTGGAGACACCGCTACGGATGTGACGCTTTGTGTTTTGGATGCCACTGCTACCTTCGATTCCTAAGCTCGGCTAACGCTAGACTTCACTTGTCTCAAACCGAACTGAACCTCTTCTATTCCCAACGAAAGAGATCCACTAGATGACCACCCAAAGAACCGTTTTAGTAACCGGCGGAAACCGCGGCATCGGGCGATCCATCGCCGAGGAATTTGTGGCTCAGGGGCACCGTGTCGCGGTCACGGTACGAAGCGGAGAGGGACCTGCCGGAACTCTAAGCGTGGTCGCCGATGTCACCGATGCGGCGTCGCTTGACGCGGCCTTTGCCGAGATTGAGGCGAAGCTTGGTCCGGTTGAAGTTTTGGTCGCAAATGCCGGCATAACTCGGGATACCTTGCTGATGCGTATGAGTGATGAAGATTTTGAACTCGTCCTTGACACGAACCTGACGGGTGCTTTTCGCGTTCTGAAGCGGGCAACCAAAGGCATGATGAAGGCCAAATTTGGCCGAGTTATTTTCGTGGGAAGCGTCGTGGGCCTTCTCGGCAGCGCTGGGCAGGTCAACTATTCGGCCGCTAAGTCTGGCCTTATCGGCATGGCTAGGTCTTTAACCCGCGAGCTTGGCGGGCGTGGCATCACGGCAAACGTTGTGGCACCGGGATTCATTGACACCGATATGACCGCCGCGCTTCCAGAAGAACAACAGGCCGAGTACAAGCGAAAGATACCGGCGGGTCGATTTGCTCAGCCACAGGAAGTTGCCAAGGTTGTCGCATGGCTCGCCTCTGAAGATGCCTCCTATATTTCCGGTGCCGTCATACCGGTCGACGGTGGCCTCGGAATGGGCCACTAGATTCTTTTAGTAGTTTTAAGTACAGTTCCTGCCAACCACCAAACAAAGGAAAACCATGGGCATTCTTGAGGGTAAAAAAATTCTTATCACCGGTGTTCTCACCGAAGCCTCAATTGCATTCACCGTTGCTCGACTGGCTCAAGAGGAAGGCGCTGAGATTGTGCTGTCTTCATTCGGGCGCATGTTGCCAATCACCACGAAGATTGCCGAGCGCCTGCCAAAGCCATGCGCCGTAATCGAGCTTGACGCCACCAACCCGGAGGATCTAGAAGCTCTTGAGTCAC
>CAZLWT010000222.1:0-2735 GCA_964563325.1 uncultured Rhodoluna sp.
TGATTGCTCGTTCAAACCGACTCGGTCAGAACCCAAGAAACACTAACTTTGCCGGAGGCAATACATCGGCCAAGGGTGTCGAGATCGACCCGGTCACCGGAGAGAACATCGAACTACTTTGGGTCAAAGGCTCTGGGGGTGACCTTGGAACTCTTACCGAGGGCGGACTCGCAGTTCTGCAACTAGACCGGGTTCGTTCACTCGTCAACGTTTACCCTGGGCTCGAGCGCGAAGATGAGATGGTTGCAGCCTTCGACTTCTGCCTGCATGGTCGAGGTGGCGCAGCGCCATCCATCGATACAGCGATGCACGCTCTGGTTGATGCAGCCCACGTCGATCATCTGCACCCCGACAGCGGCATCGCCATTGCAACATCCAAAGACGGTGAGATTCTCACCAAAAAAATCTTCGGCGAGGCCGTAGTTTGGGTTCCATGGCGCCGTCCCGGATTCCAGCTCGGTTTGGATATTGCTGAGATCAAGCGTCAGAACCCTGAAGCAATCGGCTGCATCTTGGGTGGCCATGGCATCACTGCCTGGGGTGACTCGAGCGCCGAGGCTGAGCAGAACTCTATCTTCATCATCGAAACGGCTGAAAGCTACATTGCGCAGCACGGCAAGCAGAATCCTTTTGGGACGATTGTGCCCGGCTTCGAAGCTCTAGAGCCAGAAGCGCGCCTAACCCGCGCCGCCGAGCTAGCGCCCATTCTTCGAGGTATTGCCTCGACCGACAAGCCGATGATTGGTCACTTTAGCGATGCACCGGCGGTGCTCGATTTCCTATCCAGCTCGAAACTTGCCAAACTTGCGGCACTCGGCACCAGCTGCCCAGACCATTTCTTACGCACCAAGGTAAAGCCGATGGTTCTTGACCTGCCAGCCGATTCCGATGCGGCAGCGGTGGTTGAGCGCTTGGCTGAGCTTCACGAAGCCTATCGAGCCGACTACGCGGCCTATTACGAGGCCTATGCCACCGAGACTTCGCCTGCCATGCGCGGCGCAGACCCCGCCATCGTTTTGATTCCAGGAGTTGGCATGTTCTCATTTGGAGCCAACAAGCAGACCGCACGTGTTGCAGGTGAGTTTTATCTCAACGCAATCAACGTTATGCGCGGCGCCGAAGCGCTTTCGGCCTACCTGCCAATCAGTGACCACGAGAAGTTCAACATCGAATACTGGTCGCTCGAGGAAGCCAAGTTGCAGCGCCTGCCAAAAGCCAAGCCCCTTGCTGGGCGAGTCGCCTTTGTCACCGGTGCCGGAAGCGGTATCGGTAAGGCCATTGCAACCCGAATCGTTGCAGAGGGCGGTTGTGCGGTTATCGCCGACATGAACTTAGAAAACGCCCAGCAGGTCGCACTCGAATTGGGTGGCCCTGACCATGCCGTCGCTGTCAGCGTGAATGTGACTGATGAAAACGCCGTGAAGGCCGCTCTAAACGCAGCTTGCTTGGCCTTCGGTGGCATTGACCTAATCGTCAACAATGCCGGGCTTTCAATCTCGAAGCCGCTTTTGGAAACCACGGAACAGGATTGGGACATCTTGCACGATGTTCTTGCGAAGGGTTCGTTTACCGTATCGCGCGAATCAGCAAGAATAATGATCGCCCAAAAAATGGGTGGCGACATCATCTATATTTCCTCGAAAAACAGTGTGTTTGCTGGGCCAAACAACATTGCCTACTCGGCGGCTAAAGCCGATCAAGCCCACCAAGTTAGGTTACTTGCAGCCGAGTTGGGCGACAAGCAGATTCGAGTCAACGGCATTAACCCCGATGGTGTGGTTCGCGGCTCTGGAATATTCGCGGCCGGCTGGGGCGCATCACGTGCCCAGGTTTATGGCGTCAAAGAGGAAGACCTAGGTCTTTTCTACGCTCAGCGCACCTTGCTAAAGCGCGAGGTTTTGCCAGAAAACGTTGCCAACGCCGTAATAGCGTTGACCGCGGGTGAACTTAGCCACACGACCGGCCTTCATATTCCTGTGGACGCCGGCGTGGCCGCAGCGTTCCTGAGATAGTAATCGTGGCAGAACCTAAAGTCTTTGCCGCGGTTGACCTGGGTGCTTCGAGCGGCCGTGTCATCCTCGGGCGAGTATCCCAAGAAAAGATTGAATACGAAGAGATTCATCGCTTTGGCAACGGTCCGGTGGCCCGGGGCGATGGGCTTTACTGGGATATCGATGCTTTGCGAGCAAACGTTCTTGAGGGTTTGGCCAAACTTGCCGGCAGCAACGTTGAAAGCATCGGAGTTGACTCCTGGGCGGTTGATTATGCGCTGCTTGATTCCGACGGGGAAATGTTGCGTGCACCGCATCACTATCGCGATGAACGCAATATGCGCGGGGTAAATCAGGTTCAATCCACGATTAGCTCTGTCGATCTATACGGTCGCAACGGGCTTCAGTATCTGCCCTTCAACACCATCTACCAGTTCGCGGTCGATGCTGCCGAGCACAGCCAACTTTTGGCAAATGCCGATACAGCCCTGCTGATTCCAGATCTCTTCAATTTTTGGCTCTGCGGGGCAAAGCGCACCGAAAGAACCAACGCATCCACCACGGGATTGCTAAACCCGAATACCAAGCAATGGGATGACGGACTCGTTGCGCAGATTGGGCTCGAGCTCAGGCTGCTTGCCGATGTTGTAACCGAGGGAACCTATCTCGGTTGCATCACCACGCAGGTTCAAGAAATGACCGGGCTGGCTGCCGAAACTAGAGTGGTCACGGTGGGTTCACACG
>CAZLWT010000223.1:0-2668 GCA_964563325.1 uncultured Rhodoluna sp.
ACAAACAAATCTGATTCGGTTCGTTCAGGCAGTGCCCCAGGTTCGTCAAAGACGCCAGAAAACAGTTCAAATGTGTGACTGCCGTTTTGTCTATGGTCCTCTAAGACGCGAGCCCAACGAAGGTGCTTTTCGATCTGGTCAGAAGCAACCCCTGAACCTGATCCACCCGCATGTAGCAGTTTCGCGATGGTGTCAATGCCGACGTTCTTTAATTTCGGAATATGAGTGTGGTGGATGTTGTAAATCTGGTGCAACTCGTCGTTCTCATAACGAACTTGAGCGCAGATGTCCGGGTAGTCACACTTGGCTGCGTCGCATACGGACGGCTTTTCGCAGCGCCAGGTCTCAACGGCTAAAGCCTTCTTGCGATGCGGCCCAACCTCATTTAGGTGGGCAAACATGCGCTCGCGTGCCGATATGGTTTGTTCCAGAATCTCGATTGGCTTGAACTCAGTGAGTTCTTGTTCTTTGAATATGATGCCGCAGGTCTCTTCACTTGCAATTCCGAGTTTCAAAAAGCTCTCGTAGGCCATTGCAAGCTGGTACTTATAAATGTCTACGTTCTGCTCTTTGCCCTTGCTATCGAACTTCGAAGTATGCTTTAGCTCCCAGAGGCAGTATTTGCCATCTGGTTGGTTTCCTGAAATTTGCAGAGCCGTGAGCGTGCCGTCACCTTTGTAAGCCAGACGATAATCGCTTCTAACAAGCAAGTCGGCACGCCCCTTGTAGTCGAAATCACCCAAATCTGAGTGGAAAGGAGCCTGTGCAATCACGATTTTGTGTTGGTTGGCCCAGAGAACAACTTGATCTGAGTCGCTAAAGTCTGGTAGCTCAACGAAATCCACACCAAGGTTTTCGGCAAGCTGGGAATTGCGAAGCCTCTCGTACTCGTTGCCCTGTGCCTTTCGGAATTTCACGCCTCCGGACTCTTGGTGCGCAGCTATGCGCTCAAGGGCCTCAGGCATTTGAGCTTCGACCGCCATCGAAATCTTGAGGCAGTGCTCAAAGCATTCAGTTCCGTGCCAAATGTCGCGTGAACCAATCACCCAGCGTTGATCTTCAACTCTCACGAATCCTCCCAAGTTCTCACCTCAACATACACCCCAAGTCTTGAAGAATTTCACAAAATCTCAGACTCAAAGAGTGAACTCGAGAAGTTTTGGTTTTATCCGCCCCCCGTTTTCCGGACACGTTTCTAATTCGGTTCCTAGCCCCACTGCCGTAAGGGCTTTTTTGGTTATCAAGTTCAATAGGGGTCATGTAGCCACGAGTCGCGAGGTGTCGTTGCCGGTTCTAAAGTATTTCGATCTAGCTGAATATCGCTTACGTTAACCCATCATTGCTGACCAATTTTTTGTTTTCAGCTCTTTGCTTCTTTGTGAAGCGCTAAATGCTCCTTTAGAGTTTCCCTTAAATCTTCTGGGTTTTTTGATGGCTCCCCAAAAAGCTCTTTGCATGCGTAGCAACATACTGACCATCTAGTAATCTCATCCTCTTTTACTTTGTGGCCAGATATAACGGCAATTAGTTCATCCATAGTGCCCCTCTTTTATAGGTATTCATCGCAGCGCGGATCGGATCCCGGATCTGCTGAAGCTTTAGTTTCCACTTCGGGTTTACAGTCTTCAAGCAGCCTTGAGGACTGGTTCTAGTATCTCAAACTCGATCTGGATGAGCCGGCAGAGTCCTCTTTGTTTACGCCTTGGATTGCATTTCGTCGCAATCCAAACAACCATTGCTAACCGTAACTATTTCCCGGTTTCCCTCCGTCTCTGATTGAGCACATACTTTTCAAGTAGTGAGAAAAGAGATTCCATCGAAGCGTTGTCAGCAGAGGCACCAACGCGACCCATGGAACCAGTTAGACCCTGTCGTTTGAGTTCAGCTACGAACAGGTTTGATCGGAATTGTGAGCAACGATCCGAGTGGATAACAGTGCCAAGCGGGTTGCGGTTGCCCACAGAGTTTCGTAAGGCTGAAACAGCAGGGTTTGCTGTCATTCCATCATCGATAGAGTAGCCAACAATGCGGTTCGAGTAAACAGCTTTGATAGCGCAAATATAGATTTTGCCTTCGCTCGTTGGATGCTCAGTCAAATCAGTAAGCCAAAGCTGGTTGCTTCGCTTTGCATTGAATAGCCGTCGAACGAGGTCATCATGCACTGGTGGTCCCGCTTTACGATTCAACCCGCGTTTCTTCGAATGCTGTGACCATAACCTTTGTTGGCTGCATAACCGCCACACTGTGCTCTCCGGGACTCTCATCCCGGATTGTTCAAGTTAATCGGTTAGGAAGCGGCAGTCATACACTGGGTCTTGAGTATGTAAATCAACCAACAGGTTCGTTAGGTGAGAGTCCTCCAAACCCGGTTCGATACTTGGTTTCTTCGCCACTTCATGAAAGCCTGCCGGCTTAGTTTCGGAACCCAGCAGGTCACCGAAACTGGAACCCGGTTTTCGGCAAACTCAACAACAAGCGGATTTTGGGCCAGTGTACTAAGCGAAGTGAGCGACTGCTCGATTCAGGATCTTGTTTGCCTGCTCCAGAATAATAATCCTTTTCTTCGCTTCACGCATCTCACCGGACTCTGTTTTTTGGTGACACCAGGTCGAACAGCGTCTTCGGTATCAGCTTTTTTTTACCAGTTATGTACTGTTGCTTCGCTGAT
>CAZLWT010000224.1:0-2667 GCA_964563325.1 uncultured Rhodoluna sp.
CCGCCAAGTAGGTTTCCGGCGCCACGAATCTCAAGGTCTTTGAGGGCAACCTGCATGCCGCTGCCGAGCTCGTTGTTAGCGGCAATCGTTGCCAGCCGGTCATGCGCGGTTTCGGTCAGTGGCTTATCGGGCGCATAGAAGAAGTAGGCATAGGCGCGTTCGCGGTTGCGACCGACCCGGCCTCGATTCTGGTGCAACTGGCTCAAACCAAAGTTCTCGGCTCGGTCAATGATCAAGGTGTTGGCGTTTGGAATATCGATTCCGGTTTCGATGATGGTGGTGGAAATCAGCACGTCAAACTTGTGCTCCCAGAAATCAACAACCACCTGCTCAAGTGCGGTCTCAGACATTTGACCGTGGGCCACCGCGATGCGCGCCTCTGGCACCAAAAGCGCAATCTCGTTGGCAATCTTTTCGATGCTGCTGACGCGGTTGTGCACAAAGAACACCTGACCCTCGCGAATCAACTCGCGGCGAATCGCTGCAGCCACCTGCTTTTCGTTATAGGTTCCGATGAAGGTCAAAATCGGATGCCGGTCTTCTGGCGGGGTGGCAAGGGTTGACATTTCTCGGATGCCGGTGATTGCCATCTCTAGGGTTCTTGGAATCGGGGTTGCCGACATGGCCAAAATGTCGACGTTGGTTTTCATCTCTTTGAGCTTCTCTTTGTGCTCAACGCCAAAGCGCTGCTCTTCATCGATGATGATGAGGCCAAGGTTTCTAAACTTCGTGGTTTTAGAAAGCAAACGGTGGGTGCCAATGACCATGTCGACAGTGCCATCAGCCAAACCGGCCAGGGTTTCTTTGACTTCTTTCTCGGTTTGAAAGCGGCTGAGCGAGCGAACGTTCACGGGGAAGCCACTGAAACGACCCTCAAAAGTGTCGGTGTGCTGGCGAACCAAAAGGGTGGTTGGCACCAGCATGGCAACCTGCTTGCCGTCTTGGATTGCCTTGAAGGCCGCGCGCACAGCAACCTCGGTCTTGCCATAACCGACGTCGCCGGCAAGCAGGCGATCCATCGGAATTTCACTTTCCATGTCGCGCTTGACCTCATCGATGGTGGTCAACTGGTCAACGGTTTCGACAAAGCTGAAAGCCTCTTCCAGCTCGCGCTGCCAAGGGGTGTCTGGGCCAAAGGCGTGACCGCGGCTCTTCATGCGGGCACTGTAAAGCTTGACCAGGTCGATGGCAATGGCGCGAACCGCCTTGCGAGCACGGCCCTTGATGGATGACCATTCGGTGCCACCCATCTTGCTCAACACCGGGGCTTCGCCGCCAACGTAGCGGGTGAGCATGTCAAGCTGATCGGTTGGCACAAAGAGAGTGTCGCCCGGGTAGCCACGCTTGCTCGGGGCATATTCGATAAGCAGGTATTCGCGCTCATGCTGCTGCTTGCCGATGCCGGTCTTGCGAGTCACCAACTCGAGGAAGCGGCCAATGCCGTGAACCTCATGCACCACATAGTCGCCGGCTTTGAGGGTGAGTGGGTCAACCAGCTGACCACGCTTTGGGGCCAGCTTGCGCACCTGCGGGCTGACATAAACCGCTGACTTGCCATAGAACTCGCCCTCGGTGATGACAATCAGGTTTGAGGCCGGCGCGGTGAACCCGCGGCGCAGTGAAGCCTGAGTCAAATAAACCGTTTTGGGCTTGGGTTTTGCCGGCAGGGCCTCAACGACCAAGGATTTGATGTCGGCGCCATTTAGCATCTCGGCCATGCGCTCGGCTGTTCCATGGCCTTCCGAGGCCACCACAATCAACTGGTCATGCTCTGACTGGTCTCTGATCCAATCCAAAACCCCGAGGTCAAGCGCGCGAAAATCTGGGATGGTCAAAAGGCCAAGCTCAATTAGCGATTCATCGTCGGCACCAAACTGGCTGATGGTGCAAAGTTGCCTTCCGGCCAGCGCATCGGTGAACTGCGATAGCTCGACGAAACCACCTGCGGTTAGGTCAATCGGAGCCTGCGCGCCCTCGGTTGCCGCATCCCAAGCGGCATGCAAAAACTCGTCATTGGTTTCAACCAGGCTGGCCGCCCTAGCAGCCGACTTCTCTGGCGACAGCAGCGTCACCGAGGCATCAGCCGGCAGATAATCGGTGAAAGGAATCAGCGCGTCAACCAGGGCCGGAGCAAGCGATTCCATGCCCTCAACCGGAATGCCCTCGGCGATTTTGGCAAGCATGGTGGTTAGGTTCGGAAACTCGTGGGTCATTTGCCGCGCCCGGTTAGCAACCGCCGGAGTGATGATTATTTCGCGCGCCGGGTAAATGGTGATGTCTTTTAGTCGGCTGTCAAAACTGCGCTGATCGGCAACCGAAAACTCGCGAATCTCTTCGAGTTCATCGCCAAAAAACTCAAGGCGCACGGCATGCTCGGCGGTGGTCGCAAAAATGTCGACTATGCCTCCGCGCACCGCAAACTCGCCACGCTTGGTCACCATGTCGACTCGGTTATAGGCGATCTCGACGAGCTTTAGGCTGAGTTCCGGCAAGAAGTAATCTTTGCCTTGAGCCAACGTCAGCGGCGGGTGATTGGCAAGCCCGGCAACCACCGGTTGCAAAACTGCGCGCACCGAGTCAATCACAAAAACCCGCCTCTTCGGCTGATTTGAAGCCGCCCCCGTAGCAAAGTTCTGCAACCGGTGCAAAACGTTTAGCAGCTTCCCC
>CAZLWT010000225.1:0-2641 GCA_964563325.1 uncultured Rhodoluna sp.
ATTGGTGCGATAGTTGCCAGCGCCGCCGGTGATGCCCTCGGCGCTCCATATGAATTCAAGCCACCATTGCCAGCCACTGCTGAGGTTGCCATGGTTGGTGGAGGGTCCTTCGGTTGGGAGCCTGGGGAATGGACCGATGACACCTCGATGGCCATACCTATTCTTGAGGCCATCTCCCATGGCCTGAAGCTTGATGATTCGGAAACCCAAGACCAGATTGTGGCCGCTTGGCAAAGCTGGGCAAAAACGGCGCCCGATGTTGGCATGCAAACTCGCGGTGTTCTCGGTCAAATGGCCAACCCGACGGCTGAAGCGGCCCTGGCTGCTTCGGCCGCCTTGCATGCTCGCACTGGGCGCAGCGCCGGAAACGGCTCGCTCATGCGCACGGCACCGGTTGCAGTCGCAACCTTAGATTCTGCCGAACAGACCGCTGCCAATTCCAGAGCAATAAGTTTGCTCACCCACTTTGACCCTGATGCCGGCGATGCCTGCGTGCTGTGGTGCCTCGCGATTCGGCATGCCGTTCTGACCGGGGAGGCAGACATCCGAGTCGGGTTATTGCATCTTGATTCCAAAGCCCAAGAGCGGTGGGAAGGCTTGATTCTTGAGGCCGAAGCCAACGAGCCGGCTTATTTTGCTAACAACGGCTGGGTGGTTCACGCCTTTCAAGCCGCTTGGTCGGCAATCTCGAAGGCTGATCTGCTAACGGCCGAGGAGGTCGAGTTTGAGGCCGATCGCCTTCGAATAGGTCTTGAGTTTGCCGTTCGAGCCGGAAATGACACCGACACGGTGGCAGCCATAGCTGGCTCGCTCTTGGGCGCTCGCTATGGAAGCACCGCGGTGCCAGCAAACTGGCGTTTATTGCTGCATGGCTGGCCGGGGGTTCGCGAGCAGCACCTAGCGAACCTCGCGCACAGAGCGCTAAACGGGGGAACCACCGACGGCAAGTGTTGGCCGGGCGTTGCCAAGTTTGATTACGCTTCCTTTGCCGATCGATACGAACTGGTTCAGCACCCGAACGATTCTGGGCTCTGGTTGGGCGGCATTGAGTCGCTTGCGAACCTGCCCGAGTCGGTGACGGCTGTGGTTTCACTCTGCCGAATCGGCGCGAGCGAGGTGCCTGAGCGCATCAAAACCACACTTCAGGTGCTGCTGATTGACAATGAAAGCCCGACCGAGAACCTGAATGCGGCCTTCACCTTCGCCGATACCGCCGCAGCGGTTAGGGCGCTTCGCGATCAGGGGCACGAGGTGTTCTTGCACTGCGTTCAGTCGCAGTCACGAACCCCGAGCGCTGCAATCACCTATTCGGTTAGGCAGCTCGGCATCCCGTTAGCCGAGGCAAGAGCCGGGGTCTTATCCGCCCTGCCAAAGGCGCAAATCAACGATGGATTCAGTTCAATCCTGGAAGGGTTTGGCGCATGACCGAGCCTGCGAAACCGCCGAAAATGTGCGCCATTTGCGGCGAAGTTCGCACGCTACTAGCATCCCGGGGCAGGAAGATCATCTGCAAAGAATGCCGCGCTAGAGCGGTTGACGCAACGGGGCGGCCAATCGCTTTTGAGGATGGCTTCTCGAAGCGTGGCGACCTGATAGTCATGAACGGCCCGGGCGCCTATTACCGCGAGCCCGATCCAGAGGCTGGCCAGCCAGCTCACGAGGCTTCGGCCACTCGCAGGTGCTGGATCGACGGCATTCAATGCGAGTTATTCGAGGGCGCTGCCGGCTGGCAGGGCTTAGTTTTGGTCGAAACGCCGCAAAAGAAGCCGCCGACAATCATTGAGTTTTAGCTAGAGGCCGGGGGAGTGTCTTGGAAGTTTTCTTAGATGTAATGCAGGAAATATTTTTTTCGGTGCTGGATGCGTTCGCGTTTTTCATGCTTTTCGACATCCACGAGTCTTTGATTCCCAAGTCAGAGCGATCCGCCGAGCTGACCAGCACGGTGCCTTTCGCTGTCACCTTTGACTTCACAAAAAACCATTACTGGATTCACTACGCCCACGGCACGGTTTGCGTTCTGGGCAAGATAGCTGTCGCAGAGGCTGCGACGAAGCCTATGACCGATTTCGTGGCAGGCGAACCCATTTACGACGGTCGCGGCGAATTCGTTGGCCAGGTGGTTAGCGGTTCTTACTCTCGGTTCGACCCCAAGGCGTATGTCTTGACCATGATTGGCCCCGATGGATACCAGTTTGACGGCGAAGGTGAATCCGACTGGGAGTTCTTGACTGCCGAGCCTTACGGCTACAAGCGGTTCGGCAAAGATGTGACGACACCTGCAACTCGATGGTTCAGTTTCGATAGGGGCTAACCTAATGCCGATATTGGGTTCGATTCATTCATCGTCGACTGAAAAATTCTGCTCGCCGTTGAAGTTTCAACAGTCATAGGCTGACTATCCTCTGATGGGCCAACCTTGTGGACTCGACCGTTAGCCTCGATCGCTTCTACAACGCTTAGCGTCTGCTTGTTCTTGCGTCATTTGTAGGCTTCGCGAAGTTCAGGTCTAGTCGGAGCCTTGGAGACTTGGATCATCAGAATTTAGATTTCAGGAAGCATAGGATTCTCGTCGCCGAGATGAACAATGGCGTTTGTGTTTTCAAGCGGTGCGACTTCTAGCATTTAGCTTGCGGTCTGCGCT